>JBAWVV010000137.1:0-10459 GCA_037147115.1 Planctomycetia bacterium
GGCCCGCACCCAGGAATCGTGGGCCCCGGTGAATGCGGCCGCGGCCAGGCCGTCGATGCCGAGGCGGTGGAGATCGCTATCTTCGCTGCCGAAGAGGACAAACCTGCCGAGCGGATCCCAGGCACAACTGACCAGCGGCCGCTCGTGCTTGTGGGAGGCGATCTCGTGGGCTGCGGCGGGATCGATGGCGGGCGAGTCAGGCATGGTGGAGCTCCTCAGTGGCGGGCGTCATGCGAGCATTTCGCGGATCGGTTGCTTGGCTGGATCGGCGATCGTGAAATCGCTGCCGCCGATGTGGAAGTCGGCGGTGGAATCGACGCCCACCCCCTGGAGGATCGTGTGGAAGACGTGGCCATGATCGACGGGTCGATCGATCACCTCCGTGCCGTCGGCACTGGTCGCGCCGATCACGGCCCCCGGCTGGATGCCGGCGCCGCCGAGGAGCACGCTCCACGATTTCCCCCAGTGGTCGCGGCCGTAGCCGGCGTTGATCCGCGGCGTGCGGCCGAACTCGCTCATCACGCAGACGAGCGTATCTTCGAGGAGGCCGCGGGCGGCGAGATCGGCCACGAGCGTCGCGAACGGCTGGTCGAATTCACCGAGCTGCTCGATGTGGAAGTCGAAGTTCTCGAAGTGGGTGTCGTAGTTGGAGTGGTTGACCTGGACGAACGACACGCCGTGCTCGAGGAGCCGGCGGGCCATGAGGCAGTGGCGGCCGAACTCGTGCTTCCCGTAACGCTCCTGGTCGCGCTCCGACTCAAGACTGACGTCGAACACCTTTCGCTGGTCGAGGAGATCGAGGGCTTGGCCGTAGGAGAAGGTGTAGGCCTCGGTGTCGGCGGTGCGACGGCGGGAGGCGAAGCGGTCGTTGAACCGGCTGCGGAGCGCCGAGCGGCGCCGGTCGGCCTCGGAGGAAAGCCCTTCGGGGCGATCGGTGAAGGCCGGAGGCTTGGCATCCTCCATGATCACGCCGGCGTAACGAGGGCCGAGATACGAGGCGTTGCCGGGGCCGCCGCCGGAGCCACGGATGAGAACATGGCCGGGGAGGGGGAAGTCGTCGCTCATGCAGGCCTTGGCGACGACCGCGCCCAGATCGGGGACATCAAGCACGGCCGGCTGGTTGCGGCCGCTGAAGATCTCCCGCTGGCCACGGCCATGGTCATCGGAAGCATTGGTCATGCTGCGGATGAGCCCAAGCCTGTGCATCTGCAGCGCCGTGTGGGGGAGGAGCTCGGAGATGTGGAGGCCGGGCACGCTGGTCGGGATCGCTCGGAAGGGGCCCCCCGTCGCCGTCCCCGGCTTCGGATCCCAGGTTTCGAGTTGGCTGACGCCGCCATGGAGGAAGATCTGGAGGACGCGCTTCCCCGAGCCCTGCACCGACTTCGCCAGCGCCGGCCGGCGCACGAGGCCGGTGGCCGCTGCCGCCGCCATGCCACCGAGGAGGGCGCGGCGCGAGAGGACGTGGTCGGCAGAGCCGCAGGCGGGATTGGCGTTGGATGGCATGGGGCGTCTCCTGGAAACAGCGGGCTGTGGCGAAGGGGCGTCAGTGATTGAAGCGGAACTCGGTGCTCGAGAGCATCGCCCACAGCAGCTCGGCAATCGCCACGGCTCGATCGTCGGCCCGGCCCGCGAGGGCCGCGGCGACGTCGGCCTTTTCGTCGGCACCGGGAGGCCGGGAGAAAACCGTGAGGAAGGCCTCGTCGGCGACGGCGCCGTCGTCGGCCAGCGCGATGAGCCGGGCAGCGAGGTTCTCCCCGCCCGGCTTCAGGGAGCCGGCGACGTCGGGCGAGTTGCCGATCCACAGGGCCTGATTGACCGATGTCTGAAAATCGGTGGCGAGCGGATCGCTGTAGAGCCCGGCCACGGTGGTGAGGAACCCCGCCGCCTGCTGGATCGTCTGCAGCTCCACCTGAACCACCCGGATCGCCGGCGCCGCTTCCGGTGCCGCGTTCTTGAGACTTTCGGGAGGCTCTTTTTCCACCTTCGCCTCGGCGGCGGTGTGGAATGATTGCAGCGAGCCGCTCGCCGTCAGCAGCGAGAAGGCCAGCTGCTCCGGGGAGAGGGGCCGGAGCCTCGCCATCTGCCCCAGCGCCGTCCAGCGATCCTCGATCGAGGTGCGGAGAGCAGCCGCCGCCACCGGATCGGTGGTGACAAGGTCGCCCTGGCGGAGAAGATCGCGGGCGAGGCCGAGCCGCAGGTCGGTGCGCGCCAGGGCAAAGCCCGCTTCCTGGCGGGCGCTGCGGGCCGCGATGGCCGCCTGATCAGCAGCCGCGATCGCGTCGGCCGGCGGACGCTTCGCCGTCACCCCGTCGCAGGCCTGGCGGGCGGCCACGAGGCTCGCTTGGGCGGCGTCGTATTCGACTGTCTTGGCGGCGACGATTCCCTTCGCAGCCTCGACGGTGGCAGTGAACTCGGCCGACCGGGCGGCGACGATCGCTGCGGCGCCGGCGAGCACCTTGTCATCGGCAAGGAGGGCCGCTGCCTCTCCCACCTTCGTGGCGGCGGCGGCCAGGGAATCGGCCTGGGTGACCTTCTTGGCGAGCTCCTCCTCGGCAGTCTTCTTCGCGGCGGCGGCGGCATCGGCCCCGCCGCGGGCCTTGTTCCGCGCCTCGACCAGCGGCGGCAATTCACCGAGCACCACTCCATCGGCGGCGAGGAGGGCCGCGAACAGGGTCTCCGCCTCCTTGGCGGCGGCTTCGAGCGGGGCGAGGGCTCCGTCTTGCTGGGGACGCAAGCCCGCGAGCTGATCGATGAGCGAAGGGATCCCCGCCAAGGCATCGGCGGAGAGAGCGGGCGGATCGATGCTCCGCTGATAGGTGCGGGAGAGGGCAATGCCCCGCAGGAGCGGCCGGAGATGAAAGCCGTTCGAGCGGAGTGTCTCGGCCAGGTGCGCGAGGAGATCGGGGTGGATCGGGGCGTTGTCGGGATCGAGGCCGTCGAGCGGGTGGACGAGCCCGCGGCCGCTCATCGTGGCCCACAGCCGGTTGGCCATCGTACGGCGGAACTCGACGCTCTCGGCCAGCATCCGCGCCAGGGCCCTCCGCCGGCTGTGGAGCGGAACGCCGCGGACGTTCTTCGCCGGGGCCGTTGTGTACTGATCGGCCGATTCCGGGAGCGGCTCGAGGGCGAGGGTGGCGCCGAAGGGAACGCGTGGCCGGACTCCCTTTTGGCTGTCTTTTGTGAACACCGAGGTGTACTCGACCTCGCCGTCGGCCTTCTCGCCGAGGAATGGCTTCGGATCCCCCTCCGCCTTGAACAGGCTCGTCCGCGCCACGAAGGCATTGAGGCCGTAATAGTCGGCCTGACGAATGTCGGCGTTGTTGGGGTGGTCGTGGCACTGGGCACACTGCAGATCGCGGCCGAAGAAGATCCGCCCGATCGAGCGGGTCATCTGCACCGGCTCCGCCTCCCGGGTGAAGAAGAAGGCTGCGGCCGGGCGGGTCGCCGGATCGGCGCCGTCGGAGGCGAGGCAATCGCCCCACACCTGATCGAGCGGGCGATCGGCCGCCAGTGCCGTCATGAGAAACTCGCGCCAAGCCGCCGCCATGTCGGCGGCCGGAGCCTTCCGCTCCAGGAGCATCCCATCAAGGAGCAAGGCGAAATGCCGGGCATGGGCCGGCGCGGCGAGGAGCTCATCGATCAGGCGGGTGCGCTTGTCGGGGCTGGAGTCGGCCAGAAACGCGCGGACGCGGTCGACGGGGGGGATCGCACCGACGAGGTCGATCGAGACGCGGCGGAGAAAATCGGCATCGGAGCAGACCGGGGCCAACGGGCCGACGGCATTCGATTCGACGATTGAATCGATGGCGGCTTCGAGCGGCACCGCCGAGCTCTCATTGGCGCCGGTGGCAGGCCTCAAGCAGGCCAGGAGGGCGACGGCGAGGAACGCCATCCGCCTGATCGGTCGGAGCCGAGAGCGCCGACCATTGATCGCACCAAACTCCGCGTCGACTGTCGACATGCGAGTCTCCTCGGCCCCCCTCCGGTGCCCACCGTAACGGGCCCGTGAGCCATTCATGATACCTCCCCCCGCCGTGGGTGAACCATCCCGGCTGGTAAACCAGGCCCTTTCAAAGTCGCGCAAAGCCTTACCTTCAAAAGACTTCAAGCATGGCAGCGAAGGGTGAATCCAGCCGCTGCCCGGGGCGATCTGCGGCCTGTTATCGCGGCTGCGGTAGGCTGTTGGCAGAGTCGATCTCCGGGGGAAAGCCTCCTGGCTAGAGGAGTTGCCGTGCCATGCCACGTTGCTGTTTGACGGCGGTTGCTGGGCTCTTCCTCCTGACGCTGCTGCTCACGCTCTCGTCGTCGGCCGACCAGCCTCCTCCGCCCCCGCGGATCGGTGAAGCAGGGCCGCGGACCGGGACGACTGCTCGCTTCGGCTCGGGGTCGCTCACGCGCCGCACGGATGGTTCGAGCGCCCAGACCCGCCCCTTCGGCTCCGGCTCGATCACCACCGAACGCCGCTCTGACGGTAAGACCGTAACGGGGAACACGCAGAAGTTCGGCTCCGGCACGATCACCCGCTGGTCGGATGGCACGCAGACACGCACCCGCCCCTTCGGCTCCGGCTCGATCACCGAGGAGCGCGGCGGGGACCGGAAGACGACCACCGGGAACACGCAGAAGTTCGGCTCCGGCACGATCACCCGCCGCTCCGATGGCTCATCGAGCCGCACCCAGCCCTTCGGCAGCGGTTCGATCGAGCGCGATCAGCCAGGGCGGAAGGGCTCCTCGAGCCGCCCCTGATCGGCGCGGCCCGAGCTTCACGCGAGCCGTCGCGACTCCGCTTCGAGGGCGGTGAGAAGGAAGCCGATCGCGTCGGAGGCGACGGAATCGTAGTAGGCCGGGCCGTGGCCGCCGGCTTGGATATCAAGGATCGCGGTGTGGGGAATGCCGAGGGCGACGAGCTTGCCGTGGAGACGGTCGGCCCCGTCGTGCCACTGCCAGTCATCGGGGTCGCTGGCAAACCACTGATGGCGCGGC
Source organism: Planctomycetia bacterium (assembly GCA_037147115.1). Taxonomy (GTDB): domain Bacteria; phylum Planctomycetota; class Planctomycetia; order Pirellulales; family UBA1268; genus QWOP01. Next base: position 4,984 of record JBAWVV010000137.1, read on the forward strand.
CAGTTGAGCGGGTGGACATGGAGGATTGCCGTGTCCTGCCGGGCTCGTTCCACGTCGCCGTAGATTTGATAGAGGTTTGCGAACAGGTCGCCGTCGGGGATCTTGTGGAGATCCCGCAGCGCCGTGTGGTAATCGATCGCCGGGGCGATCGCGGCGGCGACGGGGAACACGGTCGGATGGCGGTAGGAGAGCCGCAGCGCCCCTTGGCCCCCCATGCTCGTCCCCACCAAGCCGATCTGCGGCGGCTTCACGCCAAAGCGGCGCTCGACCTCGGCCACCACCGCGCCGACCACAAACCGCTCCGGCGTGATGAGGGGGTCGAAATCGGGGATGATCCGGTCGAGCCACCACGACCGGCCCGTGCGCGGCGCCAGGGCCCGCAGGCCGGCTGTCTCGATCGCCTCGCGAAGCCCGATCGACTGTTGCAGCGTGCGTTCGCGGACACCATGGAGATAGATCGCGGCGATCCCCGGCGCGGCCCCCGGCGGATCGAAGCACTCGCACGGATGGCCGGCGACGTCGATCATCGACCAGTGGGGGGCAGCAGGACTCATGATCGGTGCACTCGGGATGGCGGGGACGGCGGGGGATACAAGTCCGCTCCGCCCGACAACTAGCAACGGATCTACGTTATCAGGGTCTGGGCAGCGGCCCGCTCCCACCTTTGTGAATTCCACCGGCACTCTGGGAGAACGCGAGATCTTCCCCGGTTCCCATGGCGCATACTGCCCGATAGACTTCCGCTCGCGGAGAGGCGTGGCAACGGGAGTGTGCGATGAAACTTCGTCTTCGGTCGGGCAAGGCATGGACGTTCGTCATGGCGAGCGTTGGAGCGATGGTCGGTGGTGCGGTGGGGGCAAGTTGCGCGCTGGGGGTGCCGCTGACGCCCACGTTCGCGCGGCCGATTGACCAATCCCGCTTGAGGATCACTCCGTTCGCCACGGGCCTGGCAAATCCAACGAGCATGGCGGAACTCGCCGACGGCTCGCTTCTGGTGGCCACGAGCAATGGCGCCCAGACCTGGATCGAGCACGACCTGTTTGGGTCGACCTCCGGAGCGCTCGTCAGGCTCGTCGACGCCGACGGCGACGGCGTGGCCGACGGGGCACCGCAAGTCCTTGTGTCTGCCGGCCTCCCCGGCCTCGTGACGTCGGTTCGCCGTGTCGGCAATCTCGTCGTAGCACTTTCGGCGCAGAGCGGTGGGCCGGCGATCACGGCGTGGCGCACTGGTGCCACCCCTTCCGATCCACTGACGGCCGCCGGAAAACTCTCGTTTTCGTTTCCGGTCAGCTGGGAGCACACCACCTATGCCCTGGCCATGCGGCCAGCAACTGCGGGAGGGATCGAGATTTTTTTCAACGTCGGTTCGAAGGCCAACGATGCCGCGACGTCAGCCTCCGAGACGGTGGGCTTGAGCGCGTCGGGCGGGGCCTCCTTCGTCGGCACATCAGCTGCCGTTGAGATGGTCGGTGATTCGATCCAGAGGGTCGTGGTGACCGATACCGGGAGCTCGCTGTCCGTGGCGGCCCCGGTGCCGATCGCCACTGGGCTGCGGAATGCGGCCGGCATGACGTTCGATGGAGCTGGAAACCTGTGGTTCGAAGACAATGGAATTGATAACCCGGCAAACCTCTCCGCTTCATTGTCTGCCGACACCCTCTACGTCATTTCGGCGTCGCTGATCGGTGTTACCGTTCCGAATTTCGGCTTTGCCGGGACGTATGTCGATTACGCCACCGGTGCGATCGTGGGCCCCACCGCCGGCGTCACGCTGCCCGTGGCCGACTTCCGACCGATCGGTGGTGAAAAGAGCGAGGGCGCCGTTGAGCTGGCCTTCGCACCGTCGAGCTTTCCCGACGACCTGGCGGGTGGAATCTTCGTGCCCTTCTCCGGTGCGTGGAACGCCGGCGGTCAGGCAAACACAGAGAATCCCGTGTCGTGGGTCGATCCAGCCACCGGGCGGTCGTTCCACTTCATCGAGAATCAGTTGATGGGGCACCCCAACGGTGTTCTCGCCACGTCGTCGGCGCTTTTTCTCTCGGATCTTAACTTCACGGGGGCGATGGTCGGCACGGTGGATGGCATCGCGGCCGACCGGGGGGGGGTGATCTACCGGATCTCTCCGCTTGCCGTGCCTGAACCATCTTCGGCGGTGACATGCCTGATGGCGGTGGTCTGCGGCATCGGCGCCGTTCGCGCACGGGGCAGACGGCGCTTGTCGGTGTCGGCCCGCAGCCGGTAGAACCCCGAGATGGCCGGTCGTGTTTGACTGGCGATGTCCCGGTGCGTTCTCCATGCGTGTCCTTCTTTCCGCTGCCGAACTCGCCGCCGGCATCGACCGGCTTGCGGCCGAGGTCCGCCGCGATGCCGGTGAGACCCCACTGGTGGTTGTCGGCGTCCTCACCGGGAGCATCGTGATCGTGGCCGATCTGATCCGCCGCCTCGACGGACCGGTGCGGGTGAGCATGGCCTGGGCAAGCAGCTACCGCGGCACCGCTACCGAGCCGGGCACCCTGCGGCTCCACCTCGATCTCCTTCCCGACCTCACCGGCCAGGATGTCCTCGTCGTCGACGACATCTTTGACACCGGGCGGACGATGGAGGCGATTGTCGCGGCCTTGAAGGGGCGCGGGGCGGCCAGCGTGCGGTCGCTCGTCCTCCTCCGGAAGCGGGGCAGGGGGGAGGTGGCGATTGAGCCAGACTTCGTCGGCTTCGAGATCCCCGACGTGTTCGTTGTCGGCTATGGGCTCGACTTCGACGGCACGCTCCGGCAGCTCGACCATGTCGCCGCCCTCGACGAAGCCGACATCGCCGCGGCCCGTGCCACCAAGCCCCCCCTCGACGTGCCATGACCGATCCCGGCCGCCGACCGATCCTCCAGCTCATGCGCGGGCTCGACCCTGTCGGCACCGGCCGTCAGGTTGAGCTCGCCGCCGAGGCCTGCCGCGCTGCCGGGCACAATGTGCAGATCGCCGTCACCGCCGGTCATGGCAGCTGTGCCGGCCGCCTCGCCCGGGCCGGGTTTGTCGTTCACACGCTTTCGCGCCGACCGCGGCCGGGGTTCACCTCGGCCCTGGAGCTGGCCCGGCTCGCCTGGGAGATCCGCCCGCGTGCGATCGTCGCCTGGGGGAGGGGGCAGGTGGCGATTGCTGCCGCTGCACGTCGGGTTGTCTCTGGTCCAGCGGTCGTCGCCGTCGTCGGCCTTTCCCCCCGGGCCGGGCTCGAGACTTGGGGCCTGCGACAGGCCGACCGCGTCGTCGCGACAACGGCCGGCGTGGCCGAGGCCTGTCGTCTGGCTGGGGTTTTGGAAGCGGCGATCGACGTCGTGCCACCGGGGATCGAACCGGTCGCCGGGAGTGGCCTGTCGCGCGGGCAGGTGGCGGCCCGCCTCGGACTCCGCCCCGACACGGTGTGGACGCTCTGTGTCGCCCCGCTCGATCCGGCGACCCACGTCGACCGGCTCCTGTGGGCGATCGATCAACTCGGCGTCGTCCACCGGGGGCTCGAGCATGTCCTCGTCGGCGCCGGCCCCCACTTCGCCCGGGTCCGCCGCCGCGCCCGGCTTCAGTACTGCGCCGAGCGGTTGTTCGTCTACCCATCGCTCGATTGTCTCCCCGATCTCCTCCCCCGCGTCCGCCTCGTCTGGCAGCCGGGGGAGGTGGCAGGCGCCGGATGTCTCCTCGACGGGATGGCCCATGGTGTCGCCGCGGTGGCGGTCGAGAGCGACGCGGCAGCCGCCCTCGTGGCCGATGATCAAAGCGGTCGGATCGTGGCGGCCGATCCGTTCAGTGAGCTCCCCCGCCGCGCCCTCGGCATCATCGAGGATGATTCCCTCGCGGCCCGCTACGGATCGGCGGCCCGGGCCCGGGCGGCGGCAGAGTTCCCGGTCGCCCGCTCGACCGAGGCATTGCTTGCCTCGATCGAGCGGGCCTTGACTCTTAAGCCGGGCCGGAGCTGACGACTTGGCCGTCGGCCACGCCACAGAAAAAAACCTCACGCATCGAAGGCCGCAAAGATCTTCGCGAACTCAAACGAGCTCTGGACGATCCCGGAGTCGGTCGCCGCGGCTTGGCCGGTGAACCTGGTGCCGGCGACATCCCTGTTGATCGACCAGAAACCGAGCATCCCGATCTTCCGTTGCTGGGCGAACGCGACGACCTCCCGGGCCTCCGTCTGGTCGAAGACCTCGGTGGTGTCGTCGTTGACACCGATCATTGGCGTGATCCCGATCATGCTCCAGAGTTGGGTGTCGGTCTTCGTTGCACCATACACTCCTTGCATCTGCGCGAAGGTCGAGGCCGCGGCCTGGATCGCGTAGTCGCCCATCTTCCCGGAGGGATTCGGGGCGGCCCACGATCCGTAGTCCATCGCCATCACGTTCACGCCGGCGAGCGAGACGCCGTTTTTCACCGCCGACTTGAGCACCGCAACGCCATCGACGGTCAATCCTTGCGGCAGCACCGGCAACGTCACCCAGACATCGACGGCTCGACCGACGGCGGCCAGATCCTTCTGCATCGCCGCCACCGCCTGCCACCGTCGCTCGACACTCGCCGGTTCGGCCACAGCCGCCCCCTCGATGTCGAAGTCGATCCGCCGCAGCCCATAGGCATCGACGACGGACCGGTAGGCGTTCTTGAGCGCCACCACATCGGTGAGCTTCTGGGCCAGTTCAATTCCTGCCGCACCGCCGAACGACACCGAGACATCGCCTCCCGCCTGCCGGACGCCGACGATCGCGCTGCGGAGCTTGGTCTCGTAGTCGCCACCGCTGTTCACGCCGTACGTCGCGTAGCCCCCCCAAGCCGGCTTGCCCGCAGGGTCGGCCGTGATGAAGGCGAGGGTGTAATGGCGGGTCGACGCTGCCGACACGAGCCCCGCCAGATCGACCATCGGGTAGAGCGTCATGTCGACATACGGCGCCGAGGCATGGCTGCCCCAGACCGTGGCCGCCGCTGGCGTCAGCGGGGCCGGCGGCGTGGCGGTCGTGGTGCCAGCGGTGGTCGTGCCGCCGGTCGTGGTGCCGGTGCCACCACCGGAGGAGGTCGAGCCGCCTGAGGTCGTGCTTCCCGTGCCTGTCGGCGCCGCTGTCACGGTGCCGGTGAGGCTGACGAGCGTGACCTTCGCCGACGCACCGCCGGGGGTTCCCCCGAAGCCGATGGTCGCCGCGGTCCCGACGGCGAGACTGTCGTTCCAGGCCGCCGGTTTGACGACATACCGATTGCCGACGTGGCTCTCGATCGAGCCGTTCCAGATCGAGCCGATCTGGCCGGCGAAATCGAACGTCGCCCGCCAGTTGGTGAGCGTGCCGGCCGAGGTGTTCGTGATCTTCACCTCCCCGTTGAACCCGCTCCCCCAGTCGGTCGTCACGGCGAAGGCAAGCGTCCCGACGCTGCCGGCCGTGGTCGTCGTGCCAGCGCTGGTGCCACTGGTCCCGGTGGTCGTGCCCGTCGTGCCGCTGCCAGCGGTCCCGGTG
>JBAWVV010000138.1:0-10408 GCA_037147115.1 Planctomycetia bacterium
GCGACCGCTTCAGAATCCCCCTCCCGCTAGCCGATCCCACCTCCCATGGCCAAAGCCGGACCCCGCAAAAAGCTGCCGAAGGAACTGGCCGTGATCACGGCCGACAACTGCACCGGGTGCGAGTCGTGCCTGGAGGTTTGCCCGGTCGACTGCATCTTGAAGGTGCAGCAGTACGACCAGTTCCAAAATCTCCAGAGCTGGTGCGAGATCGACGTTGAGCGTTGTGTGGGCTGCGAGGTCTGCGTTCACATCCCGGGGAAGAAGTCGAATCCCTACGATCTCAAGGTCTGCCCTTGGGACGCGATCGAGATGGTGCCGACGGAGATGGTGGCCGTCGCCGTCGCCCAGAGCGGCGGCCCCCCCGATTACGTCGAGGCCAACTGGGACCGGCTCGTCGGCAACGCCCAGCGCCTCGCCGAGATGAAGGTTGCCGCTGGCTGACGCCGCCGGGGATCTGCCGCTGGCTGACGCCGCCGGGGATCGAGGCTTTTGCCGCTCCGGCGTGCATCGGTTGAGCGTGTCTGAACGCCGCCGCGCAACTACGGCTCGTTCGTTCCAACGCAAACGGGTTTTTCGGGGCACAGCTCCCCGTCGCGTTGGCTCCCGTGCCCTTCGCCAGGTCCGTTGACGCCCCCCTCCCCTGGGGCTACAACGATACAGCCGTTCACTGCTCCAGCGACGCTGCCGGAGACGGTCGGCAGACGCCATCGGAGGGGCCCTCTCATGCCGGCCGACACATTCATGCACGAGACCGACGAGACCGACGACTCCACCCACATCGCTGACGACACCGCCCCGGCCGATCGCTTGGCTGCGGAGCAGACTCCCTTCCGCGATCGCGTCCACCTCGCCTGCGTGCAGGGGATCGGCGGGCGGACCCATCGGATGCTCCTCTCCGCGTTCGGCTCGCCCGCGGCCGTCTTTGCCGCCTCGACCGCGGCGCTCCAGCGGGTCGACGGCGTCGGCGCAAAAATAGCCGCTGCGATCCGCGAGAACGCCGACGGGAGGTTTGCCGACGAAACGCTCCGCCTCTGCCAGCGCGAAAACGTGAAGATCCTCCTCGAAGGGGATCCCGACTACCCGCGGCTCCTCGCCACGATCCCCGATCCGCCGCCGATCCTCTTCGTCCGCGGCGCCTTTGTGCCGGCCGATGCGCTCTCCGTGGCGATTGTCGGCTCGCGCCATGCCAACGCCTACGGGAGGCGGATCACCGAGCAACTCGCCGGCGGGCTCGCCCGCGCTGGGTACACCGTCACCAGCGGCCTGGCCCGTGGGATCGACGCAGCCGCGCACTGTGGCGCCATCGCCGCCGGCGGCCGGACGATCGCCGTCCTCGGCAGCGGCGTGCTGAATATCTACCCTCCGGAGCACGATCAGCTGGCCCTCGAGGTGATCGCCCATGGGGCCCTGATCAGCGAATCGCCTCCGCTCTCCTCCCCACATGCCGGCGCCTTCCCGCAGCGCAACCGGATCGTCGCCGGGCTGTCGCTCGGCACGGTGGTCGTCCAGGCGGCCGATCGCTCCGGGGCGCTGATCACGGCCCGGCTCGCCGGTGAGCAGGGGCGCGAGGTGTTTGCCGTACCGGGGCCGGTCGACTGCCGGCTTTCAAAGGGCTGCCATGGGCTGATCCGCGACGGGGCCAAGCTCGTCGGCTCCGTCGACGACATCCTCGAGGAGCTCGGGCCGCTGTTCGAGCCGGTCAAGCTCGAATCGGGGCGCGAGGTGGCAAGCCCCGCGGAGCTCGAACTCGACGGGCTGGAGCGGACGATCTTCGATTGCATCAGCCTCGGTGGTGCCGCCGGCATCGCCATCGACACGGTCGTCGACGGTTCGGGGCTGGCCGCTTCGCAGGTTCTCGCCACGATCGCCGTCCTCGAGATGCGCAGGCTCGTCCGCCGGCTGCCGGGGAGCCGCGTGCAGCGGAGCTGAACGCCCGGAGGCAAGCGACTCCCCCGATATCCCGCTGGCCCCAGGACCGGCATCGCGGATGAGAGGCAGCCCCCACCCCAAAAACCCTCCGCTTTTCTGCGGGGGCGCTTGGGCGTACAATCCCGCCCATGGACACAGCACTGCACACCCGCTCAAGCACGATTCGCGCCCGGCTCCTCCAGCTCCGAGACTCTCTTTGACTGGGCTGGACGCAAAAAGCACGCCGCGCGGATCGAAGATGCGATGTCCCAGCCCGGGTTTTGGGACAGCCCCGAGAAGGCCCAGGGCACGGTCGCCGAACTGAAGGCGGTCAACACGATTCTGAAGCCGCTCGACGAGGCGCTTGCCGCCAGCGCTGATCTGGAGGCTCTCGAAGAGCTCGCCCGCGAGGATGAATCGCTCGAAGCAGAGCTTCTGCTGGAGGCGGAGAGCCTCGAGCGGAAATTCGATGCCCTCGAACTCGCCTCGCTCCTCTCCGGCCCCCACGACGCCTCCGATGCCCTCGTGAGCTTCAATGCCCGCGACGGCGGCACCGATGCCAACGACTGGGCCGAGATGCTCCTGCGGATGTATTCCGCCTGGGCCGCCAAACACGATTTCTCCATCGAACTCCTCGACCGCCAAGACGACGAGGTGGCGGGGATCCAAAGCGCCACCGTCGCCATCCGTGGCCCGTGGGCCTACGGCCATCTGAAGGGGGAATCGGGGATCCATCGGCTCGTCCGGATCAGCCCCTTCAATTCAGAGGGGAAGCGACAGACGAGCTTCGCTGCCGTCGATGTTGCTCCGGAAATCCCCGACGACGACACCGAGGTGGAGATCAACGACGACGACATCCGCGAGGACGTCTTCCGGGCCAGTGGCGCCGGTGGGCAGCATGTCAACAAGACGTCGAGCGCCATCCGCATCACCCACTTCCCCACCGGCATCGTCGTCCAGTGCCAGAGCGAACGGAGCCAGCACAAGAACCGGGCCACCGCCCTGAAAATGCTCCGTGCCCGAATCGCGCGGATCCAGGAGGAGAAGCGGGAGCAGGAGAAGCACGCCCAGCACCAGTCGAAGCCGAAGACGGGCTTCGGCTCGCAGATCCGCAACTATTTCCTCCACCCCGACCAGCGGGTGAAGGACCAGCGAACGGGGCATTACGTCGGCAACTTCCAGAGCGTCCTCGACGGCAACATCGATGGTTTCCTCGATGCCTACCTGCGGTGGAACGCTTCGGGCTCGGCTCCCACAGCCGTCAGCGACGACTGACCACCCCCTGGCAGGACGGATCTCTTCCGCCACGCTTTGGCCACGATCTGGCCCCGATCTGGGGCACCGATCACCTCTTGTTTCCGGGCTCTGAGCGCCCTCCTCCGGCCGGAGTCCTACCCCCGGCTGGCGATCCGTGCTGGACCGCCCCGCCGGGGCGGGGTACATTCCTGGCTTGATACCAGGCAACCCGTGGGGAAGCCTTCCTGCCGCTCCGTTCAGATCCGGGAATCCATGCCTGAAAAAGAACAAGCTCTTGAAGTTGAGGGGGTCGTCACGCAGGCCCTCGCCAACACCCGCTTCCGGGTGCAAATCACCGGTGGGCACATCGTCAACGCCCACGTTGCCGGCAAGATGCGGAAAAACTTCATCCGTATCGTTCCTGGCGACAAAGTGAAGGTCGAACTCTCTCCCTACGACCTCACCAAGGGCAGAATCACGTTCCGCGAACGGTGATTCGCCCGCTTCTCGCTTCCCACCATGACAGCGAGTTGGCCTTGAGGTTTATCCCGGACCGCCCAGCGACAACACTGGCCGCGGCAAGAGCCTCGCGCCACGACTGCGTGACGGCTCTCCAGCCGGTCAAGAGGTCGGAGAATCGCCTTGGCCCTGGCCCACGTCCGGTTCACTCGGAGCGTCGGCGGCCGGGGGAATCTGGGCCGGCGACATTTCAACGTTGCCGGTGGGGGCGGTTGGCCCGGTGACAGTCGTCTCCGGGGCCTCCAGGGCGGGCTTCCGCTTCGCCTTCTCGGGCGGCTTCGCTTCCGCCGGCTCCACAACGGGGGGCTCGTGGAGGGTGGTGAAGAGTTGCTTCAGCGCACCGAAGGTTCGCAGCGGCTCCTTCCCCTCGATCTGCGCCTTCGTGATCGGCGCCGCATCACGGCCCGTCTTCTTTGATTCGTAGACGCGCCCCATCTCCGACTGGGAGGCGCGCGGCTGGTCGCGGCGCCCGCCAAGACTCCGGGGAGGACGACCACCTTCCGCCTGCCCACGCCCGCCAGCAGACGGCTGACCCTGACGCGGAGGGCGCCCCTGATCGCCGCCACGGCCGCCGTTTCTTTGACCGGAGCGGCCACCTGGCGGCGGGCCGCCTGCGGCCTGCTGCCCCTGCGGCGCGCCCTCGGGCCGACGAGGCGGGCGCGAGCCCGTGGCTCCCTCGGCGGGGGCTGCCCCTTCGGCCTGCGCCTGTTGGCCGCCGCGGCGACCACGCGGCCCCCGGCCCCCGCCCCGTGGATCGGGCGATCCGGGCTGGATCATCGTCAGTGCGACACGCCGGCGGTTTTTGTCGATCTCGAGCACCCACACCTTGACGATCTGCCCGACGCTGACAAAGTCGTGCGGATCGCCGACGAATTTCCGCGACAGCTGGCTGATGTGGACCATCCCGCTGTCGTGGAGCCCGATGTCGACAAACGCCCCGAAGTCGACGACGTTCAGCACGGCGCCGTGGAGCTCCATTCCCAATTGGAGATCCTCGAGCTTGAGCACCCCCTTCTTGAAGAACGGCTGGGGGAGATCCTCGCGGGGATCGCGCCCCGGACGGGCGAGCTGATCGACAATGTCGGCCAGCAGCAAGCGGCCGACGCCAAGCTCCTCCGCGAGGCTCGGCAAATCGAGGGCCGCGGCCTTCTCGGCCAGCGCCCCGGCCCGCTGCCGGTTGGTGAGATCCTCCGGAGTTCCGCCGAGCCGCTCGAGGACCTTCGCGGCGACCTCGTAGCTCTCCGGATGGATCCAGGTGGAATCGAACGGATTGCTACCGCTCGTGATCTTGAGGAACCCGGCCGCCTGGACGTGTGCCGCCTCACCGAATCCCGGCACTTCGAGGAACTGGGCCCGGCTGGTGAAGGCGCCGTTCTTTGCGCGCCATTCCTGGAAGCCCTTGGCCATCGTCTGGTTGAGACCCGAGACGTAGCGGAGGAGCGCGGGGCTGGCGGTGTTGGCATCGACGCCGACGTAGTTCACACAGCTCTCCACCACCGCGTCGAGCGAGGCATTCAGATGCCGGGCTTTCACGTCATGCTGATAGAGCCCGACGCCGATGTTCGCCGGCTCAATCTTCACCAGTTCAGAAAGCGGGTCCTGGAGACGACGGCCGATCGACACCGCACCACGGACGGCGGCCTCGTGGTTGGGGAGTTCCTCGCGGGCGTAGGCGCTCGTGGAATAGACGCTCGCCCCTGCCTCGTTGACGACGCAGTAGGCGATGTCGGTCTCCTGGAGGGGACCGGTGACCAGTTCAGCGACGAGGGTCTCGGTCTCCCGACCGGCCGTGCCATTACCGACCGCGATCACGTTCACGCCATGTTTTTGAACGAGCTCGACGATCCGTACGCCGGATGCCTCGCGCTTTTCCTTTTGGCCGATGATCGGCAGCACGGCATGCTCCAGCGGCATCCCGCACTCGTCGACCACGACCGCCTTGCAGCCGCTCTTGAATCCGGGGTCGAGGGCGAGCACCCGCTTGCCACTGACCGGGGGTTGGAGGAGGAGATTCCGCAGATTGCGGGCAAACACGGCAACGGCGTGCCCCTCGCAGTATTCGGTGATCTCCCGGCGGATCTCCCGCTCGAGGCTCGGGAGCACGAGTCGAGTGACGGAGTCACGGGCACATCCGCGCAGGAAATCGGCGTGCGGATGGGCCGGATCGACCAGGACCCCCTCGGCCGCGGCCTGCATCTCGTCGACAGGCCCCTCGATCCGCACCTTCAGCAGCCGGGCCCGCTCACCACGATTGATCGCCAGAGCGCGGTGCGGGGGGATCCGCTGGATGTGCTCGGAGTATTTGAAGTAATCGCGGTAGTGCTTTTCGTCCTTGGAGAGGGCCTTCCCCTCCGTCTCGACCCGCTGGCTGGCGAGATGAGCCTGCTTGGAGAGAATCGACCGCAGCGCCTGGCGGACATCGGCCCGCTCGGCGAACACATCCGCGATGATGTGCCCGACGCCGAGGAGGGCATCGGCGACCGTTGCCACCTGGCCGTCGGCATCGACGAAGTCAGCGGCGCGTTTGTCGAGATCGGCTGCCGCCGGGTCGGCGGCGAGGATCTCACGGGCGAGGGGCTCAAGCCGCCGCTGCCTGGCAATCTCCGCCAGCGAGAGCTTCCGTGGCTTGAAAGGAAGGTAGAGGTCTTCGAGTTGCTTGGTGCTCGCGGCAGCCTCGATCCGCTGCTCGAGCGCCTCGGTAAGCTTTCCCTGCCCCTTGATCGTGCGGAGGATCGTCTGCTTGCGGTCGGCGATCTGCCGAGCCTTTGCGACCGCCTCCGCGATCCTGCGGATGTCGACCTCGTCGAACCCTCCGGTTTGATCGCGCCGATAGCGCGTCAGGAAGGGAACGGTGTTCCCCTCGTCGAGGAGTCGTACCACCGCATCGACACCGCCAACAGGCAGGTCGAGTTTCTGGGCAATCGGCCCGAGATCGATGAGCGTCATGGCTGTGATCCGACTCGCGGCCCCGGGACACTAGCCCCCGGACTCCGCTCGACTCCCCCTGCAAAGTCCCGGCCAACCCCGATGACGGCCCCACTGGCCGCCGGAGTGATCATCGGGAAAAAACTCCCAGCCGGGCCTTGCCACAGGCCATCATCAGATCCTCGAGAACGGCATGGCCCGGAAAGCCCCGACGGCGGCCTGGAAACAGAAGGAATCTAGGGTTGTTGGAGGGGTGGTGTCAAACCTTGCAGAGGGGATCGCGCCCGATAGCCCCATTGGCCGAAGCAGCGTCAACCTCCCCAAGCCCCCACTCTGCCGACGGGCCTCCCATCCCGGCCGCGGTGATGGGCGGCGGCGGCCTGGCGCCTTCTCCCGACAGCACGACCGCGTCCCTGGCCTTGACTGGGTGTGGAAACCTCCCCTATTCCCCCCTCTTCCAGCCCTTCGGGCCCCGGCGGGACCGCGTTGGTCTCCGAGGCAGGGAGCACGCCGGAAACCGCCGCCCGATTGACTTCAGCGGCTGTGACGATTGTGACGATCACGAAAGTACGCCGATGAGGGCGGCCGGATGTCGAGGCATTCCGGCTGACGCCCCTCCCCCGTACGCGGCTAGGACTGGAGCAGGACATCATGATCCGCACGAACACCACCCCATCAGCCAACCCCACCGACCCATCGGTGGCCTCCGACGAGACGCAGGGATTCCTGCCGCAGGTCGGCCTCCTTGCCCTCGATCGCCAGTACGCGACTTTAAGGAACGAGATCCGCGCGGCCATCGAGCGGGTGTGTGATTCAGGCCGGTTCATCCTCGGCCCCGACGTCACCGATCTCGAGACCGAACTGGCGCGGCTACTCGGCGTGCCGCACGCCATCAGCTGCGCCTCCGGCTCCGATGCGCTCCTCCTCGCCCTGATGGCCTTCGACATCAAGGCCGGCGATGAGGTGATCCTGCCGAGCTACACCTTCTTCGCGACCGCCAGCGCCGTGACGCGTCTCGGCGGCGTGCCGATCTTCGCCGACATCGATCCCGACACCTACCTCGTCAGCCCGGCCGATGTGAAGCGGAAGATCAGCCGGCGCACGAAGGCGATCATCCCCGTTCATCTCTTCGGCCGCACCGCCGATCTCGATGCGCTCATGCCGGTGGCCAACAGCGCCGGCATCCCGGTGATCGAGGACGCCGCCCAATCGATCCTCTCCACCTGGCACGGACGCTGCTCCGGAGGCCTCGGCGACATCGGCTGCTTTAGCTTCTACCCGACGAAGAATCTCGGTGGCGTCGGCGACGGCGGCTTCATGACGACCACGCGCGACGACCTCGCCGCGAAACTCAAGCTCCTTCGGGTTCACGGGATGGAGCCTCGCTACTACCACCAGGTCGTCGGTATTAACAGCCGCCTCGATTCGATCCAGGCGGCCGTGCTGCGGGTCAAGCTCCCCCATCTCGACTGCTGGACGACCGGGCGGCAGGAGAATGCAGCCCGCTACGCCGAACTGTTCGCGGAGTACGACCTCGACCGGCACGTCACCGTGCCGACCGACGAACCTCGCGGCCGTCACGTCTGGAACCAGTTCGTCGTCCGCATCGCCGGTGGCCAGCGGGATGCCCTGCGGGCCCACCTGGCGAAGTGCGGCGTCGGCACCGAGATCTACTATCCCGTGCCGCTCCACCTCCAGAAGTGCTTCGCCCACCTCGGCTGGGGTGTCGGCGACCTACCGGAGACCGAGAAGGCCGCCCTCGAAACCCTCGCCCTGCCGATCTACCCCGAGCTCCGGCCGGAGGAGCAGGAGACGGTGGTGGGGCGGATCGCCGAGTTCTTCCATGCCCCGCACCTGCGGCGGCGTGCGGAGCGGGTCAAGACCGACGCTCCGGCGGAATCGCCCCTCAAGGCTGGGCCCCACTTCCTCCGCACGATGAAGGCGGTCGGGCGAGCCGACGACGTTCGCTGCTAATTCGCTGCTCAAGCTGCTCAATAGGCAGCAGCTGAAGGCTAGACGTCGCGGCGCCGACCGCTGAACTTGCAGGCCACGAACAGGCCGAGGCCGGCGGCGAGGATCGTGATGAAGTACGCGGGGATGTACTTCACCGACATGATGGACGCCTCGGGGCCGTCCGCGGCAGGGGCTGCCGGTTGGGCCCCAGGGGCGGCGCCGCCATTGGCGAAGTTTTGGGCCATGTTCTGCGCTCCCTGGGGCAAACCCTGGAGCGGATTCGGCCGGGCCTGCTCGTCGAGCGGCTTGGCGAGGAGGCCTACTCCCCCTTGGGCGAACACGGGCGTCGACGGCGTCGAGACGCCGATCAGGCAAGCGGACGCAAGCACCATCGAGCATGCCGGGCTGTGAATCGTCGTCATCACGGTTTCTCCTTGCGCTGCAACGCTGCCATTTTCTAGGCCGTTCCCCGGCGGCGATCCCCCCGGGGTCGGGATCGTGCCCCGGCGGGGCGACGAGAGTAGGATACCGGCCGACCGGGCCCTCCCGGAAATCCCCGCCGCCCCCGATGGTACCGCCGATGGCCGCCAAGCCCAAACGCTCCGCTTCCGCCAAGACCTCCGCCAAGACTTCGGCCGGGTCCGCCCTGGCCGCTCCGGTTGCTGAGAAGCCAGCTGCGAAGAAGCCCGCCGTCAAACTCCCCCCCGTCGACGCCAAGACCCTCGGCCAGATCGTCGACCTGGCCAACCGGGTGGCCGATTCGGCCGTCAAGCGCCGCGACCCGCAACTCGAGATCCCCGCCCGGACGCTCTCCAACGTCCGCTTCAACAAGGCGCGGAAGATCATCGAGATGGGGGGGCAGACCAACAGCCGCCAGCTGTTCAACCTCTCCCAGGCGAAGAGCTACATGCAGACGCTCCTCGTGGCCACCGGCTGCAAGGCGCTCATCGACCAGCAGAAGTCGACGAGCATCCGAGGTCTCTACTACCTCCTCAAGCACACGATCGAGGGCACCCGCGAGGAGACGTTCGGCACCCAGGAGGAATGCGATCCGATCATCGAGGATCTCGAGGTGACGCTCCAGAGCCTCCGCGAGGAGCTCCACGTCTACGCCAGCAACCGCGGCGGCATGGTGGGCCCGATCGCGCTCATCGACGACGGCGACGAGATCGATTGCTCCCGGATGGGCTCCGGCGGTTACAGCATCCCGTCGATCGTCGAGGCGAACGTCATCAAGTTTAAGTCGTGCGATGCGAAGTTCATCCTCCACGTCGAGAAGGACACCGTCTGGCGCCGGTTCAACGAAGACAAGTTCTGGCGGAAGTACAACTGCCTGCTGACCCACGGCGGCGGCCAGCCCCCCCGCGGCGTCCGCCGCATGCTCCACCGCCTCCACCACGAGCTCAAGCTCCCGATCTACTGCCTCCTCGACAACGATCCCTGGGGCTACTACATCTACTCCGTTCTGAAGCAGGGCTCGATCAACCTCGCCTACGAATCGAAGCGGATGGCGATCCCGGAGGCGAAGTTTCTCGGCCTGCGGTCGCGTGACTACGACCGCTGCCAGCTCTCCCAGAGCGTGCAGATCGCGCTCAACGACACCGACGTGAAGCGGGCCAAGCAGATCGCGGCCTATCCGTGGTTTGCCGAGAAGAAGGCCTGGCAGAAAGAGATCGCCGCGATGCTCACCAACGGCTTCAAG
Source organism: Planctomycetia bacterium (assembly GCA_037147115.1). Taxonomy (GTDB): domain Bacteria; phylum Planctomycetota; class Planctomycetia; order Pirellulales; family UBA1268; genus QWOP01. The sequence goes on from JBAWVV010000138.1 coordinate 10,244, forward strand.
CTCGAGGTCGAGTCGCTGATCTCGAAGGACATCAGCTACGTCACCGAGACCTACACGCCGCAGCGGATCGAGGAAGCGGACTGGCTTGACTGACTACACGCGAAACACGAGCATCCTGCTCGTTTTCGCTTGGGCGGGCTCCGCCCGCTATCCATGGGGGCCGCC
>JBAWVV010000139.1:0-10400 GCA_037147115.1 Planctomycetia bacterium
TTGCTTGACATCACCTTCCGGAGTTGACCAAGGATAAGCCCCCGGAAGAACAATTCTTCAGCGATCGGCGTGATGATGACCAATCGGATCGTTTCGGCCACGATGACCGCCGGAGCGATGAGCCCTGTGGCGACAGGCCGGCTTGTTCCGATGTGACCGAAGACTCCGTCGAGCATCGATGTCACTGGTCGGCAGGCGCGAGTCCCGAGCAAGACCACGATCATCACCGGGAACGCCCACCACCAAGCCTTGAGTCCGGAAGTCAGCAACCGAGCGTCAAAGGATGCCGCGGCGGGGCGTTGCCACATCAGCAGGCTTGGCAGCGAAAGTTCGAAGACCGTGAAGAGGAAGCTCACAAAGCCCTGCTGCCAGCGTGAATTGGGGGAAAGGTCCGCCGACAATTTGACGACTTGGGTCAGGGCAAGAGCCAAGACGACAAGTCCGATGAACCCCAATCGCAGAGGCAACGCGTTTGAGCGCGACGCGTCGGCACGCTGATCCGTGGTCATTCGCGACTCGTGTAGCAGGAAGGAAGCCGAACCTGCCTCGTGGCCTTGCAGAGGGCTGATCTGGCGGCTCCACAAGGATATCTGCTGGGCGGATCACTCTTTCGGCTGTTCGCCGAGGGCGTTCCACGCCATGCGGCGGGTGCGTTCATCAGGCGCGGTCGTCGCCAGCGAACGGATCCAGTCGGCGTCGCTGTGAGCGGCTAGTTCCGCGAGTGCACAGGCTTGCAATCCTCGATCGGAGCTGTTTTCGGCAATCCGCCTCATTCCTGGAAGAAGTTCTGGATAGCCGAGTTCACCCCAGGCGAAGATCGCACCAAAAACGAGCGATCGGTTCTTCGATTCGATGGCATCCCGCAGGGCAGGCATCGCGACGGCCGAGTATCGGCGTTTCAAAAGCATCGACGCGCAAGCGATGACCGGGTCATCATCGGTGCCAAGGGCTTCGATGATGATTGGAACGGCCTTCTCCGCAGGCTCTGACTTGAGGCTTTCGAGTTCCTGGCAGCGTGCTGAAACGGCGATCGGCCATACTTCCGGAAGCGAGGCTAGAAAAGGCCCGAACATGATCAGGTTGAATATCGAATGGGCGAGGATCAGCGGCGCGAGGCCTACTCCGAAGACCCGTGAGACCCGTGCAACACCATAAAGGCTACCCGAGATGGTGATGCTGATCATCGCGAGCGGTCCTTGCGACCAGTGAATCAAGCCAAAGAGAACGGCCTGCGTGACGACGGCCAGGGGTATCCCCATCGTGCGGCGAAGCTCGTCGAGGATACAGCCGCGAAAGAGCGTTTCTTCGAGCACGGGAGCCGCGACTATCGTGATCATCAGAAACCCAACAATGCCGGATATTGACGGAATCACTGTTTCCCGAAATGGAGCGTCGAGCTCTCGGTTCGCTCCAGCAAACACAAACAACATGCCGAGAAGAAAATGAGCCAGGAGCCGGCAAGCGATGAGGGGAATCACCCAGCCCCACTGTCGAATTGACCCTGGAAGAATTTCGATATCAGTGGCAAACGCGTTTGGATAAGCAGTCCTGAAGATCGCCAGCAGGACTAACGTGGAAAGCCATGCTATGGCGAAAGTGCTGCCTAAACCGAGCGGCGTCATCAGCTTGACGGCTGGCACCGTGGCCCAAGGGACAAGAATGATCGCCCCGATCATCAGCCAACTCGCACTCCGGGTTGGAATGCGCGTTGGACTGATGGATCGGGGCGATAAAACGGTAGGCAACACTGATTCACTCCGGGCAGACGGACTGCCGAACGACATCGACGCGGTTGCAACAAGAAAACGGTGCCGGGGTTTGCTCCGGTCGGCTGCCCCGGGGCTCGCGCCCGTCGCGACGCATGAGCATCATTTCACCGGCGGCGTCGCAGGGGCCGCAGGAGGCACGTTGGACTTGCCGAGGAGATGGCGCTCGAACCAGGCGAGATCCCATTCCATCTTCGCGCGGCGGTGGTTTTGCCTGACAAGCCCGTGGCCGGCGCCGGGATAGACGACCAGCTCCGTGGGAACGTTGAGATAGGTCTTGAGGGCCCGGTACATCGCGCGGGCATGAGCCGCCGGGACGCGGGCGTCGTTTTCGCCGACATGGAGGAGCGTCGGGGTCTTTACCCGATCGAGCGCATACATCGGCGAGGCCGCCCGGTAGGCGTCGGGCTCGGCCCACGGGAGCTTGCCTCCCATGAAGTTGACGACGTGGCCGGGGGTGTCCTCGGTGCCCCACTGGATCACCTGATCGACGACGCCAGCGCCACTGCTGGCGGCCTTGAAGCGGTCGCTCGCTGCCACGAGGCAGTTGGTCAGATAGCCGCCGTTGCTCCACCCCATGACTCCGATCCGGTCAGGATCGGCGATGCCGGAAGCGACCATCGCGTCGACGCCAGCGAGGATGTCGGCGACCTCGATGTCGTTCTCCCGGCCGACGAGCTCCTCGAGGAAATCGTCGCCATAGCCGGTCGAGCCGCGGTAGTTCGGCGAGAGCAGGGCGTAGCCCTTGGCGGGGAGGAGGACGCGGCCGTAGATCCAATACTGGAGCTGAAGCAGCGACGAGCCGGTGGGTCCGCCATGGATCTCCACCACCAGCGGCAGCCGTTCCCCCGGCTTGGCATCGGGGGGAAGCTCGAGGATTCCCTCCACCTCACGGCCATCGGGAGCGCGCCATTGCACGAGCGAGATCGTCGGAAGCCTCCAGCCATCGACCTGGGGATTGAGCTTCGTGAGACGATTCATCGCTCCATCGCCCCCCACGAGATAGAGGTCGGGGGGATCGGTGAGCGTGGCATCGATGACGCCGAGCTGACCATCGGCGGCGATTGAAAAGGCCGCGACGGCGTGGTCGCCGGGAGTGAGAGGGCGGTCGGCCCCTTGGCGGCCGTCACGGAGGTCGGCGATTATATGAACGCGGGCCCGGGCGCGATGCTCGCCGATGAAGCACAGCTCGTCGGCACCGCGCCAGGCGAGCGTTGCCCCGAGCACGCTCACCCCGGCAGGGCGGCGCAGCTCCCACACGCTCCCTTGCGCGCCGCTCCACTGGCAGGCGTAGATCCGGCAGGGGTGGCCGTCAAACTCGACCGCGAAGGCGAGCCTGCCGTCGGCCGACCAACAGGGGCTTTCGATCCAACCGAACGGGGAGGGATGGCCGTCGCGCCAGCCGGCCGCCGTCACCACCTCGATCGTGCCCGTGGCCGCATGCCAGACGTCGATCCGCGACCAGCCCTCGAGGTGGAGGAGCTCGTCATCGGGGGTCGTCACCATCGCGATCCGCGCTTGGTCGGGCGCCACGCGCAGCGCCGTCACGACGCGCTTTTCGTCGATGAGCTTCTCTGCTCTCCAGCTCTCCAGATCGAGGCGCCACACCTGCGTGAACTTCGTCACGCCATGGCCGTATTCAATCTCCTTGTGGCGGGTCCGCAGATCCTTCCACTCGTCGTCGGTCCCCTCGGTGACGACGGTGTAGTAGAGGGCCCGGCCGTCGGCGGAGAGTTCGGCGCGACCGATCCCTTCCTTGACGCGCGTCACGGCCATCAGCCCCGAGCCGTCCGGCGCGATCCGCCACACCTGCGTCTTGCCATCGTGGGGCGGGGCATCGTCGCCGGGGCGGCGCACGTTGGCCGTGAAGTAAAGAAACCGGCCATCCGGGCTCCACTGTGGAGCAGCCTCCTCGGCCCGGTCAAACGTCAGCCTCTGCCGGGCCTTCGTGGCCACGTCGACGATCCACAGGTCGGCATTCCGCGTGTCGTCCGCCCCTTCCCAGCGCTGCTCGATGTAGGCCACGGAGCCGCCGTCGGGCGACACCGCAAGCGCCGAGACGGTACCAAGGGTGAAATAGTCGTCGATCCCGATGTCGTGGCTGCGGCGGAGCTGGGCGGCGGCGGAGCCGGTGATGAATGTCCAGGCAAAGAGCACGAAGCAGACGGCACGCAGGCAGGTCACGGAAGCGTCTCCGGTGGAAGGGGAGGGGATCGCCGCGATAATACGCTTTTCCGTGCCGTGGGCCGCGAGCGGCCGCTAGCCGGGGAACCGGCTCGGGGCGAGGAAGCCAATCGGCTGCGACGTCGAGCCGTCGAGGGCGAGGTCGGCGAGGATGGCGCCGACGACGCTTGCAAACTTGAAGCCATGCCCCGAAAAACCGGCCGCGATCGCCACGCGGAAGTGCTGCGGATGAAGCCCGATGAGGAAGTGGGCGTCGGGGGTCATCGTGTAGAGGCAGGCGGCATGGTGGCTGAGGTCGCTGCCGAGGGCCGGCAGTCGGGCCCGCGCCACATCTGCCACGCGTGCTGCCTCGGCCCGGTCGAGTGAGCGGTCGAGCGCCAGCGGATTGGCGACGGGGGTGCCGCCGGTGTGCTCGGCGATTTTCACGCCGCGGTCAGCGAGCGCCGGAAAGCCGTAGTAAAAGCCGGCAGGGGTGTCGAAGGCGAAGCAGGGGAGGCCGGTCCCCGGCTCATGCCCGGCCGTGAACGTCGCGCGATGCTCCGCCGGGGGGCAAAACCAGCAGAGCGTTTTCTTGAGCACCACAAGCGGTACCGACGGGAGATCGATGAGATCGGCCGCCCAGGCTCCGGGCGTGATCACGAGGCGATCGGCGTGGAACGTGCCCCGGTCGGTGTCGACGGTGACGCCCCTGGCCCCGGCATGCCAGCGGTGGATGGCGACGCCCTCCTTGAAGCGGGCGCCGTGGCGCTTGCCGACCTCGGCGTGGGCCTGGACACATTCCTCCACGAGGAGGTAGCCGGCCGCCGGCTCCCAGACGGCGAGGAAATCGTCGTCGAGCGCGAAGGCCGGCCAGCGTTGCCGCGCCGCGTCCGCCGTGAGCCGCTCGACCGGGAGGCGATGGATGGCGGCAGCGTGGAGGGCGCCGGCGACTGCCTCACCGGTCTCGGGGCCGGCCAGCAGTAGCCCCGACTCGACCAGGAGCCTCGTTCCCGTCGCCTCCTCGAGCCCGCGCCACAGCCGATAGGCCTCGAGGAGCAAGGGCACGTAGTCGGGATGCTCGAAGTAGGCCTGGCGGATGAGCCGCGTTTGGCCGTGGGAGCTGCCCCGATCATGGGCGAGGGGGAATCGATCGAGCCCGATCACCGTCGCGCCCCGCGCCGCCAGATGTGCACAGGCCGCGCTCCCCATCCCGCCGGTTCCGAGGACGATGACGTCGGCGGTGGCGGCCATCGCGGGGGGCATGTCGGTTCTTCCGCGCTTCAATCGCTGCTGTTCACCGGCGGGCGCAGCTTACCCGCCCCCGGCCCGTTCCTTCCTCAGTCGGCCCCGGCGCCGACAGGCTCCGGGGGAGCCTCTTCGGCAGCAGCAGGCTCAACGGCAGCAGGCTCAACAGCAGCAGGCTCAACAGCAGTTGGCTCGGCGGTGGCAGCGGGGTTTCCCGCCCCCTTCCAGAGCGAGGCCCCGACGAACATCCATCCCTCCGGCACGGTCTGCATCGTCATCCCCGCCGTACCGAAGTAGCGGCGGATGACGTCAAACTCCGGCAGCGTCGTCCCGTCGAGGCGTGGCTTGCGCGGTTCCTTCGACTTCTTTCCCGCCAGGCCCGCCCCCGGCTCGTCACGGGCGATCAAAACGGCGTTGGCGAGCCGGCCGGCGAGGCTTTTGTTCTCGGGGCCCTTGCCGGCCCGCAACAGCTCGTAGGTCGGTTGCACCATCTGCTCGGTGCGTGCGAACGTTCGCAGGGCGACATCCCCGGGCAGCAGCCCCTTGAGCTGCTCGACGGCCTCGTTGTAGTCGGCTTCCTGGGCAAACGGCGGCGTCTTCCCTTCAAGGACCTTCTGGAGGAAGTCGAGATGGGAGGCAATCAGAATATGGCCGTGGGCGACCGCCACGGCGGCATTGGGGAAGGCGGCCGCATCGGGATCTCCCCCGAGGGCCCCGCGGGGCCGGTCGTCATCCTCGTCTTGGCGGGCCCGGACGCGCGTCGCGCGGGTGGCCTTGCCGGGCTCGTCGGGAACCGTCTCCCAGATCACATGGCCGCCGAAATCGATCTTTCGGGTCTTCGCCTCGGTCGACATGCTCCGGGCGATCGTCGCGGCAACCGTCTCCGGATCGTCGGCGGCGATTGCGATCAGCATCCGCTCGCAGTCGGGGCCGAAGGGGAGGAAGTGGTCGCCGGTGATCATCACGGCGCTGCCGAGATGGCGGATCAGGTCGTTCTCGACGTCGATCTGCGGGCCGTCGGGATCTTCTTTCAGGCTCGAGATCACGTCGTCAAACACCCCCGGCTCACCGACAACGTCGTCGACGAGCGACTCGAGCGCTCGGAAGACCTTGGGGAGATCCCACTGGAGGCCGAGCCAGCTGGCGGCATCCCCCGGCACCCACGGCGCTGGGGCGAGCGATGACGCATTGGGGAACTCGAGGATCTGGGCCGCCTTTTCGTAGCGTTGTTTTCCGCCGGCAACCGTCGGCGGAGCGTAGATCAGCGTATTGTGGCGGAGGTCGACGTCCCCCTCGCCATAAAACACGATTCCCCCGGCTCCCTTGATGCAATCGAAGCCGTTGCGGCGGGCCATCTCGACGTAGTCGGTCGGCTTCCGCTTTGAGGCCTTCTTCGGCGCGGGGCGGCTCTTCTGCCGGGCCTGGGCGAAGCCGAGCGGATCGATGAACCAGCGCCCCGTTGCCGCGCCCGCCGGAACCGTTTCAGAACACTTCCGCAGCACTTCGCGGAAGGCCTCGAGCGATCCGAGCGAGTCCTGACGCCCCTTGGCCAGGGCGGGGAGGAGGGTGGCGACTGCCTCGGCGCTGGTGCCGGCAACAATCGCTCCGGGCTTTGACGCATAGGCGAGCCGGCGCGGGGGAGCCGGCTCCGTGGCCGGCGGCTGACCTTCCCGCGGCGGGAGTGGCGGCAGTTCGAAGGCCGAGATCCCTTCAGGAGCGGCGAGCTTCTTGGCCCCTCGGTCGATGAGTCGCTTGAAGACCGTCTCGAGGGTCGCGGGGACGTCGTCGTCATGGCCAGTGGTGTCAACTAACAGCAGCCCGGCGAGGGTCCCGTCGGCCTGCTCGACCGCCGCCACCGCCGATTCACCGCCACTGACGCCCGAGAGCTCCTTCGGTGTGATCCCGAAACCCATCCGGTCGCCAGCGATGCTCGAACGCTGTTCGTCGAGGGCGTCGTAAAACTTCTGCATCGCCGGTTCGTCGAACAGCCTCCCCAGGGCGGAGCGGTCGAAGCGTTCGCGGAGGGCTGCGGCGTCGGGGGCACTGGCCCAAGCCCGTGTTGTTGCCGGCAGAACCTGCTCGCTGGGGGGGAAACCGGCCGCGTTAGCCGTGGTGGTGGCCAACGACGCGGCCGACGCGAAGGTCAGCAGCGTTGCCAGGACCGCGCTGCGGCTCCACCGGCTCCATGCGCTCCCAACCGATCGGTTCGCGGGCCCGTCGGCTCCCGGCCTCCGGCCCGAGGTGCCCGACACCGTCACCGGCATCCCTGCCGCCACCATCCGCCTACGTCCTGCCACGTGATCCCTCGCGTGTTTGCTGGAGCCAGCCCTCGTGCCTGCACTGACGATCCCCCGCGGGACGATTCCAGGCAGGTTCCCCGAGAGAAGCCTAAAGAAGAGGATTAAAATACCCGCTGACGGGGAATCCGGCCACAGCAGGAAGACTTGTGCCTCAATCAGGGGCCAACGCGACTCAGCCTGGGGCGAGCTGCCGCCAGGCAATCGCCTCCTCGAGATCCCACGAGACCGAGAGCACGTCTGACTCGCGGAACATGCCGCCGATGAGTTGCACGCCGATCGGTAGGCCGTGGGGAGAGATCCCGGCCGGGATGCTTGCCGCCGGGAGGCCGACGAGGTTGACGACGGCGGTGAACGCGGCGAGGGTCGCCGCCTGGGCGAAGGCGTCGGCCGGTGGCAGCCCGGCCCAGGCCCCGATCGGTGGCGGTCCGACGGCGACGGTCGGGGTGAGCCAGAGATCGGCCGTTCCGAACTCCGGCGCGTAGCGATCAACGAGCCGGTCCTCGAGCGCGTCGACCTCCCGGCGCTTCAGTCCCTTCGCCCCCTCGTGCAGCCAAGCGGTCACCGGCTGGGCCCGCGACCAGCGCATCAGCGGGATTCCGCCGATGAGCCGCTGCCAGATGGGGAGAAACTCGTCGAGCCCGCTCTCCGGTAGCCGGGCCTCCTCGACAACGTGCCCCATCCGCTCGAGGATTCGCGCCGTGTGCCGCAGTGTGAGGAGAACGTCCGGATCGGTCGGCACCATCCCGGTCGATTCGACGACCTTGATCCGCAGCGGCTTCGGCGTCGCGTGACGAACGGCAAACGGCCGCGCGGGAGGTGGTGCCCAGTGCGTCCGTCCGGTGTCGATGCCGGCCATGACGTCGAGGAGGGCGGCGGCATCGGAGACGGTCCGGGCCATCGGACCCGAGGTGTAGAGGATCCGCCGATCGGGGAGGCGGAATTGGTTCACGATCCGGCCGCGCGAGGGCTTGAGGCCGTAGAGGCCGCAGAACGACGACGGGATGCGGATCGATCCGGCGCCGTCGGAGCCCTGCGCGATCGGCAGCATCCCCGCCGCCACCGCCGCCCCCGATCCGCCACTGGAACCGCCGGCGGTGTGGGTGGGGCTCCAGGGGTTGCGGGTCGGTGGATGGATGTCGGTCTCGATGACCGGCATGGCGCCCAGCTCGCTTGTCGCAAGCTTGCCGAGAATCACGAAGCCGGCCCGGCGGAGGGGGCCGACATTGGCATCGTCGCAGGGGAGAACGATCGCCGGCATGCCGCGCGAGCCGAAGCGGGTCCGCGTGAAGCGAACGGCATTCAGATCTTTGATCCCGATCGGTACGCCATGGAACGGCGGGAGGCTGTCGCGGTGGCGGAGCCGCTCCCGGTCCTTCCGCCGCGCCACCTTCACCGCGTCGTCGAAGACGGTCACGAAGGCCGAGAGCGACGGATTCTTCACCTCGATCCGCGCGAGGTGGTGGCGGACGAGCTCCTCGCTCGAAATCGCCCCTTCGCGGACGAGCTTGGCAAGGACGAGGGCGGGAAGGGTGTGGAGCGACGAGGTGGCCATCGGGGTAAGGCTGTCGCGGCATCGCAACCAGAGGGACGGGGACGGGGCGGGGGTGGCTCAAGGATCGCGGCGCGAGAAGATCGCGCAGGCGATGGCGAGGTAGGCGAAGGTGTGGAGGAGCGTCAGCCCGAGCCCCCTCTCCCAGGAGAACGAAGCGTTCTCCATGAGAGCCCGGAACGGCCCGGCGACGGCGAAATCGCGCATCAGTTGGCGGTCGACGAGATTGTCGAGATCCTCGGTGTGGGGGAGGACGGCGTAGACCCTCTCGGTGATCCGGCCGATGGTTGTCTGGTAGAAGGGCCTGCGGCCCGGCTTGAGCCCCTCCTCGCGGCGCGGCTGGCGGCCGCGGATCGCCTCGGCGATGCTCGTCGGCCGCATCTTGCCGACGTTCGCCTCGCGGATCCGGCTCTCGACGGCGACGTTGTTCATCTGACCGGCGATGAACAGGATCGCCCAGTAGGCGACCGTGACGAGCATCGCCGAGATCACGCTCCGCGTGATCACCCCCGTCAGGACGCTCACCGCGAGGAGGAGCGCGAAGAAGACGAGCAGGCTCGGGAGCGCCAGGAGCACCCCCGGCGACCAGACGTCGGCGAGGATCCCGGTGATCAGCCAGACGGCGAGAACGAGAATCCCGAGCAGTCCGGCGACGAGAAGCAGGGCCCCGACATACTTGAAGACGAGCAGCTGCCAGCGGGGGATCGGACGGACGAGGAGGAGCTCGAGCGTCCCCTTTCGCACCATGTTCGGCACGAAGGCGGCCGTCACCGCCACGCTGACCAGGAGGAGGATCGTGCCCCCCAGGCCCGTGGCAAGGAGCTTTTGGAGGATCAGAACCTCGAGCCCCAGCGGCGCTCCCTTTGTGCCGGCCAGCTCGACGCTGTCGCCGAAGAGGGTGAAGCGGTGGGGCCAGAGGAGCCGCAGATCGCGTCCCGGGGCGACGGTCATCTCCCACGTCTGCGAACCGATCTTCCGGGCCCACTCCGTGCCGGTGTCGCGGATTTCTGTGATTGTCCACAGCTGGCCGTCGGCGATCCTCCCGAACCGGGCCGTGATCTCCTCCCCCGTTTCCGGCGCCCCGACCAGCGGGATGAACGTCCGCGTCAGCGTCGCCTTCCAGTGGCCCTCGGGGAGATCGGCTTCGAGTGGCTCGGCGGCGCTGATCGCGTAGACCGAGCCGTTGAGCCGGCCGGCGACATCCCCCATCGATTGCGTGGCGATGTCGATGCCGTCGAGATCGGCGGCCATCGCCTGGGCGGCGATGTCGAGATACTGCCGGCCCCCGGGCTGCGGCTCGATCCGCCCCGTCAGCGCTGCACCGAAGAGGAGCGCGATCGCCAACAGGAGGAGATAGAGAACCTTGGCGTCGAGGAA
>JBAWVV010000140.1:0-10395 GCA_037147115.1 Planctomycetia bacterium
CGAGCACCTGGCTGAAACTTTCGTTTTCCTCCGTGAAAGCCGCGAAGATCTGGGAACTGAACAGCGAGTAACCGATCTCGACGGCATTCAACCCCGATACGCTCCGGCTCGGATCGTACGCCACGACCTGCCCCCCGTCGGTGACCGCGACATTCGCCCGGGCGGCGCGGGGATGAACCGTGATGCAGCCCAACCTCCCCTGTTCACGAAAGACGCGTTCGACGCGCGGATGCTGGAAGGTCGCGTAATGGTCGCCGTAGAGCAGCAGAAAGTGCGGCTGCAGCAAGGCCCGCGCATCCCACAGCCGACGGGCGGTCTGCCATTCCTCGGGACCGTGGCGGGAGGTGATCCGCAGCCCGACGACGGCGCCGTCATCGAAGGCGTCGGCGATCATGTCGCCACCGTACCCGGTCAGCAGCACCACCTCCTGATAGCCGTTGTCCCGGAGTTGCCCGAGCAGATGCCAGAGAAACGGCCGGCCGGCCGCCAGCGCCAACGGCCTCGGGAGCGAGTCGGTGAGCGGGTGGAGCCAGTCGCCGCGACCACCGCAGAGAATGACGGCTTGGCGGGTCAGCATGGCGACTCCTGGAGAAACGCCTCGGGCGTCCGGCACAGGACCTCCTCGAGGCTCGTCCAGGAACTCCAGCGGATCGCTTCGAGCGCCGACATGTCGGCGAATGACCCGGCTGAATCGCCTTCCCGGCACGCCGAGCCGAACACTGCCGGACGGACGCCGGGCCGGACGAGCATGCGGGCGATCGCGAGGCTCGGCAGGACGTCCTCCGCCAGGGCAGCCTTCGGTGTCACGACCTTTCTCCCCTGACCACGAGCCGTTCGATCCGTGCCGTGGCAAGTTTCCCGAGCCGGGGCTGGCTATAGTGAACGAGTTCGCAGCTCATGGACTGACACGGTTCATGGATCTCGGCTACGGCCTGATTCGAGCGTGATCGGCCGACCCAGGAAGAAGCGTGCTGTTTCCGCGAGTCTATGAGTATACCGGAACTTCACCGATGGATTCCGGCTTCACAACGCGGTCGGTCGTCGTCGTCGGCGGCGGGCTCGTCGGGCTGGCGACCGCCTGGCGGCTCCTCCAATCGCGGCGCTGCGACGAGGTGACGCTGCTGGAAAAGGATGCCCAGGTCGCCTCGCAGCAGTCGACCCATAACAGTGGCGTCCTCCACAGCGGCCTTTACTACAAGCCGGGCTCCGAGAAGGCCGCCTTAAGCGTCCGCGGTTTGCGGCAGATGGTTGAGTTTTGCCAAGAGCATGGCGTCCGTCACGAGATCTGCGGGAAGATCGTCGTCGCCACCGACGCGGCCGAGGTGGCTCGGCTCGACGCGCTGTGGGAACGGGGAACGCACAACGGCCTCGTCGGCCTCCGTCGCCTCGACTCGCCGGCGGCGATCCGCGAGCTCGAGCCGCATGCCGCGGGGATCGCCGCCATCCACGTGCCGCAGGAGGGGATCGTCGACTACCGCGGCGTCGCCGATGCGCTCGAGCGCGAGATCGGCCGGCTCGGGGGGCGTGTCGTCGTGAAGGCGCGGGTGACGCGGATCGAGCGGATCGGCGCTGCCTGGCAATTGGTGAGCACGGCCGGTGACTTTGGCGCCGAACTGGTGATCAACTGCGGCGGGCTCCACGCCGACCGGATCGTCGCCCTTTCCGGAATGAAGCCGGCGGCGCGGATCGTCCCCTTTCGCGGCGAGTATCTCCGCCTCCGCCCCGCCGCCGAACACCTCGTACGCCATCTCATCTATCCCGTTCCCGACCCGCGTTTCCCGTTCCTCGGCGTCCACTTCACGCGGATGATCGACGGCGGGATCGAGGCTGGCCCCAATGCCGTGCTCGCCTTCGCCCGCGAGGGCTACACGCCGCTCTCGATCAATCCCCGCGACCTCATCGAATCACTCACTACGCCGGCCCTGTGGCGGTTCGTCGCCCGGCACGCGTCGATGTCGGCCTACGAGCTCTACCGCTCCTTGAGCCGTGGCGCCTTTTGCCGTTCGCTCCAGAAGCTCGTTCCCGAGGTATCGCCGCGCGACCTCGCTCCCGGCGGCGCCGGCGTCCGGGCCCAGGCGATGTGGCCCGACGGGCGGCTCGTCGACGACTTCCATTTCGTCCGTGGCGACGGGATTCTCCATGTCGTCAATGCCCCGTCCCCCGCGGCCACCGCGAGCCTGGCAATCGGCGAGCGGATCGTTGCCACGATCGACGGCAAGGCCGGCTGATACAATTGATCGATTCAGCCGGATTCCCTCCGCCGCCCCATCATGATCCCGCACGACATCATCACGAGCACCGCCAATCCCCGCCTCCGGGAAGCCGCCCGGCTCCGCGAGGCCCCGGCGCGCCGCGACAGCGGCCTGACGCTCGTCGACGGCGGCCGCGAGGTACGCCGGGGCTTGGCCGCGGGCATCCCCCTCGTGGACTTGTTTCTGGATGAATCGATCCTCGCCCGCGCCGATGCTGGCAGACACGATGCCGACGCCACCGGCCTGCCGTCGGGGGCCGATCTCGATTCCTGGCTCGCCGAGGTGGTGGCGGGGGGCACGCGGATCACGCTCCTCTCCAAGCCGGCGTTTGAGAAGCTGGCCTTCGGCAGCCGCAACGAAGGCTGCGTCGGCGTCGTCCGCTTCTGCCCCGGCCCGCTCTCTGACTGGACGACGCTTGCCGAGCGCCCGGTCCTGATCGTCGAGGGGGTCGAGAAACCTGGAAATCTCGGCGCCATCCTCCGCACCGCCGACGCCGCCGGGCTCGCCGGCGTGATCGTCTGCGACGCGCGGACCGATCCGGCCAACCCGGCGGTCATCCGGGCGAGCCTCGGCACGGTCTTTTCCGTGAAGCTCTCGAGTGCCGGTACGGCCGAGACGATTGCCTGGTGTTCGCAGGCTCCGCGGCGCGTGATCGCCGCCCGCCCACAGGGGTCAATCCCCTGGCACCAGGCGCGGCTGGCCGGCGCCACCGCGATCCTTCTGGGCAGCGAGGCCCACGGCATCTCGCCCGCCTGGCAGGAAGCGGCCGACGCCGGGAGGATCGTCCTCGAATCGATCCACCTCCCGATGCACGGCGCCGCCGACAGCCTCAACGTCTCGGCCACCGCCGCCGTCCTCGCCTACGAAAGTCTTCGGCAGGGTCAAGCTCATTGACCGACGCTCCGCCCACCCCGCATCTCCTCTCCCACTCTCCGAGGTCCCCGTGAACGACGGCTCCCCCACTGGATCGAGCGAACTGTGTGACACGCTTGCCGCCACGGCCAAGGCAGGCGGCCTGGAGGGGATGTTCACCGAACTGACCGCGTCGCTTGCCGCCCGGCAGCGCTGGCACTCCCTCTTCGACGCCCGGCTCATGGAGGCACGGGTCGCGCTCGGCTTGCCACTGGCTGGCGACTCGCGGACGATCCCCGCGGAGAAACAGGCGGCCCTCGAAGCGAAGTCGCTCGAGGCCTGCCGCGAGGTGGGCTGGCCGCTCGTCGAGGAGGGGAAAGTGGCGGCCGGCTGGATGTATCTCCGCGCGGCGGTTGAGCCGGAAGAGATGGGGCGGCGGATGGCGGCGCTCGCCGAGCGGGTCGAGCACACCGCCACGACGAGCGATGCCCCGCCGGCCACCGACGACGCCCCCGAAGCCGAACGGGCCGACGAGACGATCCAGGAGATCATCCATGTGGCGCTGTGGGAGGGGGCCGATCCGGCCCTCGGCCTGAAGCTGCTGCTGGCCCGCAACGGTACCTGCAACACGATCACTGCCTACGAGCAGGCGGTCTCGCGGCTCCCGGCGGCGCGGCAGCGCCCCGCGGCCGATCTCCTCGTCACCCATCTCCACCGCGAGGTGCTCGCCTCGCTCGTCCACGATCTCCACCGCCGTGGCATCCCGGTCGAGCCCGGCCCCGACGCCTCACTCACCGGCGTCCTCGAGGCGGCCGGCGGGTTGAACGACGACCCGGCCGTCCATGTCGACGTCTCGCACCTCCAGTCGGTGCTGCGGATCGCTCGGGTCTGCACCGACCACGTCACGCTGCGCCGGGCGTGGGAGCTCGCCTGCTATGCCTGTCGCCTGCCGAAAGAGAGCGTCTATCCGGGCGAGCCCCCGTTTGAGAACGTCGGCGCGGCTTCACGGCTGTTCTACGGCGCTCTGCTCGGCATCGACGTCGAGGGGGCGATCGCCTTCTTCCGCAAGGCGGCGGTGCTGGCAAAAGTGGAGCAGGCGGGATCACTCCCCGGCGACGTCCTCGTCCTCCTCCTCTGGCGGCTCGCCCGTCCCGCGGAGGCGCTCCATGCCGCGCTCGACCGGCCGCGCGACGATGCCGGCCCGAGCCTCCTTCAGGCCACCGGGATGCTCCCGTCGCTGGTCGACATGGCGGCAGCCTCCGGCGACTTCGGCCCGCTGCGCAAGGCCTGCAAGGAGCATGGCGACGAGATCACCTTCGCCGCCACGCTCGCCGCGGAACGCGCCGGCGTTTGACCGGGGGATGGCCCAAACGCGCCAGCCGTCACTTCGTCGCAGGCGTCTGGGCGGCAGCCGTTCTGGCTGGTGCTGATTTTGCCACCACACTTGCCGCGGCCCCGCCCGACTGGCATTCGCGGCACGACTGACACCCACCGCAGCCGGCGGCGCGGCGCTTCCACGGCCAGGGGAAGAGCGTGAGGATGCAGTCGGGATGGCAGGGATTGATCTTCTGGAGGCAACTTGGACCCCCGAACAGGCAGCAGTTGATCTTGTTGCAGTCGTCGCACGGATTCTCGGTGATGTATCCGACCTCAGCCGGGTCCACGAACCCGCGCCCGGGGGGCAGTTGCCACGGCGCGAGCAGATCGGGGCCGCGGCTAACGCCGTTGCAGTCGTGCCAGCGGTTGCAGTTGCTGCACGGGTCTGCCCCGCACGGCTCCTCGCCGCGCGGTCCCCAATAACGAGGCCCACATCCCTGGCTCCCGCAGGGCGTCGTCTCGCCTAAGGGTGAGCGGAGAAAGCCCGGCTGCGGCCCACAGGTGCGGCAGGGCCACGCGGAAGCCGAACGAGCCGGCCCGACGAAGGCCACAGCCACGACGAAGAGCACCATGGCGGTGCAGGCCGGGCGCCGCCCGGCGAAGCGGAGAGTGTTCATGCCAGAGGATATCGGCCGGCAGAACCGTCACGCTCCGCTCATTCAGGACGAGCGTCAGGGTTTCCCCCATTTACCCAGTCGCCCAGTCGAAGAGTCGCTGGAGAGATCTGGAGCGAGTGGGATTCCCTGGCGTCCGCGGCCGCTGGGTTCACGGCTAGTATCACGGCACCCGGACTGGCGTCGGCGGGCTGGCGAGGGCGTGCTGGTAGAGCCGGAGGTATTTCCGGGCACTGGCATCCCACGACCAATCCTGTTGCATGACGCGGCGGACGAGCGATTGCCAGCGGTCGGTGTCGGCGTGGAGCTCCAGCGCCCGCTCGACGGCGTGTGCGAAGGCGCCGCCGTCGACGGCGGAGAAGCGGAAGCCACTGGCCGTGCCGTCGGCGAGCGCTTCCGGGGTGGCATCGACGACGGTGTCGACAAGCCCCCCGGTGGCTCTCGCGATCGGGATCGTGCCGTAGCGGAGGGCGTAGAGCTGCGTCAGCCCGCAGGGCTCGTAGAGGCTCGGTATCAGGAGCATGTCGGCCGCGCCCTGAACGAGGTGCGCGAGCCCCTCGTCGAAACCGATGACGAGATCGATCGTTCCCGGGTAGGAGGCCGCCAGCCGCCGCAGGCCGTCCTCGGCGCGCGGATCCCCCGTGCCGAGCACGAGGAACCGGGCCCGTCCGCTCCCGGCCAAGCGTCCGAGGAGATCGAAGACGAGCCCGATTCCCTTCTGCTCGGCGAGCCGACCGACAAACGCGATCAGCGGGCGTGGATCGGGGGCGACATGGCCGAGCCGGGAGGCGAGCGCCGCCTTCGCGGCGTATTTCCCCTCGACGACGTCAGCCTCGCCATAAGGCCGGGGGAGATGGGGATCGTTACCGGGGTTCCAAGTTTCGGTGTCGATCCCGTTGACAATTCCCACGAGCGAATCGCCCCGCCCCGAGAGCACCCCCTCGAGGCTACATCCGCCGGGGGCCGACTGGATCTCGCGGGCATACGTCGGGCTCACCGTGCTCACCGCGTCGGCGAACACGACCCCCGTTTTGAGAAGGTTGAGCTGGCCGAAGTACTCCATCTGCTGCCAGTTGAAATACCGCCAATCGATCCCCGTCAGGAGCATGTCCCAGTGCCAGAACACGCCCTGATAGGCCATGTTGTGGATCGTATGGACCGTCCGCGCCCGGGCCAGCCTGGGCCACTGGGAGGCGAGCACCTTTTGGTAGGCGGGCACGAGGCCAGTCTGCCAGTCGTGGCTGTGGATGATGTCGCACGGTTGCTCGAAACGGTTGGCCAGTTCGAGGACGGCGCGGGAGAAGAAGATGAACCGCTCGGAGTTGTCGGGATAGTCCTCAGCGCCACCGTAGAGCGTCGGCCGATCGAAGTAGGCATCGTTGCCGACGAGATAGACGGTGACGTCGGGGGAGCCGTCCCGGCCCGGCAGATGCGACTGGAAGATCTTCGCCTTTTGCTTCCGAGTCCCGACCGCCACGTCGAACTCCCACCCCGTCGACTCGATCGGGAGCCGGCGCGATGAGAACGCCTCCCGGTGGGCGGGAATCACGACGGTGACATGGCAGCCGAGCCGCGAGAGCGCTCCGGGGAGCGCGCCGACAACATCGGCCAGGCCCCCGGTTTTGGCAAAAGGAGCCGCTTCGCTCGCCACCTGGAGGACACGCATGGGCCGCCTACGTTTTCATGAGGCTCGGGGTCCGGACCGATCGCCCTCAACCTTAGGTCAGGATTTCCGACCAGGAAGTTCGTCCGGAAAAAAAGGGTCGTGCGGCCCCTCTCCCGGGCCGATCCGGGCCGGCCGGCGGCTCACCGCTGGCCCCGGAGCGTCTCGAGCCAAGCGACGACATCGACGAGCTCCTCGGCCGAGAGCGTCGAGGCGAGATCGGCGGGCATGAGCGAGACCGGCTGCCGAACGAGCTCTTCGAGATCGTCGCCGGCCACCGTTACATCGACGCCGTCGGCCCCCCGGATCACGACCTGCTGCGGTGTCTTCGAGACAAGCAGGCCGGTGATCGCCCGGCCGTCCTTCGTCAAGCCCGTCCAAGCCTCGTAGTTGTGGCTGATCGCCGCCGACGGGGCGAGGACCGATTCATAGAGCGCCTCGCGCGAGAGCTTGGCGCCGATTCCAGACAGATCGGGGCCCACCATCTTCCCCTCCCCCTGAACGACGTGGCACTTCGCGCAGGTGCCGACAGCGGCAAACACGGCCTTTCCCTTGTCGGCGCTGCCGCCCCGCTTGATGAGATCGGCAAGCGGCGGGAGCTTCTCGCCGCCGCGCCCCTTGGGGAGCGGGAGGACATCGGCCGCCGCCTGGCGGATGTCGCCCCACGGGCAGGCAGAGATCGCCAGCGCCGCTGCCTGCGGAAGCGCGCCTGGGAGCTCCCCCGCCTTGGCCATCGCGACAAGCTTCATGGCCCCTCCCTGCGTGCGGGCCAAGCCACGGATCGCTCCCCCCTTCATCTCCGGGGAGGCATCGGCCGAGGCAAGCGTCGCGAGCACGATCTCGAGCGCCGGCCCCTGACCGCGCAGGCCACAGGCCGAGAGCAGACGCGTGGCCTTGGTGACAGCCGGTGACACCGGGGTCTCCCCCTGGGCCGCCGCGCGGCGGATGTCGATCGTCTCCTCAGGAGCACCGCTTGCCGCCGCGATCGCCGCACGGACCGTGTCGACCGCGCCGAGATCGAGGGCCGCAGCGAGCGCCGACACGGCCACCGCGTCGGTCGTGCCGTCGGCGGCGGCGAGCTCGACGAGATCGGCCGCTCGGCTTTGGATGCGGAAGCGCTGAACGATATCGACAAAGGCTTGAGTGCCGGGCACCGCCGCCGCCGCAGCCGCGACCCGCTCGGCGAGCTTCCCCTCGACCCCACCGGCCGGGTCGATCCGCAGAACGAGCTCCGGGAGGATCACCTGGAGTTTTTCGTCGGGAGCGTCGAGGCGCGTGACGAGCTCGCGGATCGCCACCGCAGCCGCCGCACTCTCCTGGAAGTCGAGGGAGCGGATCAGCGCCAGCGACTCCGACGTGCCGACGCGGGGATCGGCGAGGAGCGCGCAGATCAGCTTTGGCGACACCGCGGCCCGGCTCCGCCACACAACCTCGCGGCCGGCGGGGGTCTTCCAGCCGTCACCGACCACCGCCAGCCAGGCGGCGAGGCGGCCGTCCCAGAGGCTCGTGTTGCCGCGCCCCTGGGCTGCGATGCCGAGGGCCTCGAGCTCCCAGCGATCGCTCGCCGAGTGGGCCTTCGCGAGCTTGGCCCAGATGGCGTCAGCCCGCGATCCTTCAACGCCGCGCAGCGCGATCGCCACCTCGCGGCGGACCGCTGCCGACGGATCGGCCGCGAGTTTTTCAAGCGTGTTAAGCGGGTCGGCGTCGGTCATGCGGGCCATCCGCAGGCCGACAATCCGATGGTTCTCATCCTTCGATCCGAGCAGCCGGGTCACGGTCTCGGGCCCCTTCCCGGGAAGCCCTCCCAGCGCCCAAGCAAGGCGCGCGGCATGCCGGCTGTCAGTCGGGCGCTCGAGGGCCGCCGCCAGGGCTTTCGCTGCGCCTTCCGGCTCCTTCGTGAGCCGCTCGAGCGCGGTGGCACGGGTGGAGAGATTCGGGCTTGCCAGCGCCGCGACGGCGCCAGCCACTGACGAAAAGTCGTGCTTCGGCACCGACCAGGCCGAGCCCTGCGGCGCGATCCGATAGATCCGCCCCTTCTCCACGTCCCCCATCCCGTGGCCGCCGACGCCCGGGTCATACCAGTCGGCGACGAAGATCGAGCCATCGGGGGCGACACAGACATCGCTCGGCCGGAACCAGCGATCAGCCGAGCCGTCGGCGACGTTTTCACTTTCAGCCGAATAGCCCGCGCCATCGGCCTTCACGTGGTAGGCGCGGACGACATTCGGGCCGGCGTCGCAGTGGAGGAGCGAGCCGCGGAAGCGTTCCGGGAGGAGCGTCCCTTCGTAGACGCAGATCCCGGTCGGCGATCCCGCGCCGGTCTGGAGGAGGTTGGGGACGACGCCGGGGTCGTTCAAGTGCCAATGGCGCTGCGGCACTTCGGCCTCGAGATTCGTCCGCGGCACCTGCCAGCCTGCTCCGGTGCGCTCGTCGACGTAGCCGTAGTTGCCCCCCTCCATGACAAAGTTAATCCGCACCCCCTGGTTGCCGTCGTCGTCGTTGTCGCTCTGCCAGAGCGTGCCGTAGGAATCGACCGCGACTTCGTAGTTGTTGCGGAAGTTGTTGCCGAGGACCTCGAAGTCGGTGCCGTCGGGGCGGCAACGGAACACCATCCCCTGCCGATAGGGCTTGCCGCTGTCGTTGACGACATTCCCCATCCGGTCGACAACCGGCTTGCCCTGAGAATCGTGGACGGTGTGGCCGGTGTTGCCGAAGTTGAAATACCAGCGGCCGTCGGGGCCAACGGAGAAGGCATGGACAGAATGGTCGTGCTGCGGGTCGCCGGTCTTCGTGAACAGCGACTCCTTCCGGTCGGCGACGAGATCGCCATCGTCGTCGTGGAACACAAACACGTCCGGCGCACACGACACGATCACCTTCCGCCCCGGCCCGTCGCCGATGACGCAGATGCCGAGCGCCGAATCGACGTCACGCCCTTGGTAAAAGACCTTCGAGGTATCGGCAGCGCCGTCGCCGTCGGTGTCTTCGAGGACAAGAATCCGGTCGCCGTCGGGCCGCGTGTCCTTGCGGCCGCGGTAGTTGGTCACTTCGCACACCCACACCCGACCTGAGGCGTCAATGTCGATATCGGAGGGGCTCGAGAGGAGCGGTTCGGCGGCGAACAGCGTCGCTTCGAGTTCTTCGGGGACCACGAGCGTGGCAGGGCCGTCGGCGGGAGCGACAGCGCCGCCGGACTCCGCGCGCTTGGGGCGAAGCGCAGGGGCCTTGGTGTGGATGGCAAAGCGGATCGAGCCGGAGCCTTGGTTAGCGCCGCCGTCGTCGAGCCCGGCCCGGCCCACCAGCCGCGTGGCGCCTGCCGGCACCGCCACCTCGATCACCGAATTGGCATGCGTGCCGATGCCGCGGGCAACAGGCTTGCCGTCGAGCTGCAGCTCGTTCCCTCCGGCGTTCCTGCCTTTTTGCACCTTGCCCCACTCGGCGGCGGCGCGCTTCCATTCGAGATCAACAAGCGGCCTCTCGAAGCCGGCACCCTTGAAGACCGGATCGACCCAGTCGGCCCAATCGCACCCGAAGCCGTCGCCGCCGTCATCGACAACGAGCCACACCGACGTGGCGCCACCGAGCTCGACATCAAAGGGGACGGAGCGGGTCGGCGTGGCTGCGGTGACGATCTCAC
>JBAWVV010000141.1:0-10318 GCA_037147115.1 Planctomycetia bacterium
AGCTCCATCACCTCCGGATCGAGCGCGTAACGATCGTCCATGAGGAGCGTGAACACGCGCCGGTCGACGAGCTTGCGGGCGTCGAGATCAAACGTCAGATCGACGCGGCCACAGTGGACGCCGTAATAGCTCGCCTGCGTGCAGAGGACGTCGTCGACAAACCACGCCGGCTTGTTTTGATGCGAATGGCCGGCGAGATAGACGTCGACCCCTTTCATTCCTGTGAGGATCGCGCGGACCGGATTGGCGTAGTCGTCCTCGAAGCGCCAGCCCATGTGCCCGAGGACGACGATCGCCTCGGCCCCGGCGTCGCGGCACTCGGCCACGGCCCGCGTGAGCGCCGGGCCAGGATCGGTGGCGGCGGTGCCGCCGAGGGTTTCGGGATCGAGCCAGGAGGCGAGGCCGGGCGTGATCAGGCCGACCAGGCCGATGCGGAAGCCACCGACCTCGCGGATCGTCCATGGCGCTACCTTCTCCCACACGCCGTCGAAGGCTCCCGCGGCCTTCCCGCCGCGCTCGAGATTCGCCGTCAGGACGGCGGCCTTGGAGAGGGTGAGATTCGCTTCGAGCTTTTCCGGGCCCCAGTCGAAGTCGTGATTGCCGAGCGTCCAAGCGTCGTACTGAAGCGCGTTGAACAGCTCGAACATCAGCTGCCCGCCTCGCTCCATGCTCACCGCCGTTCCCTGGACGACGTCGCCGACATCGACGGTGAGCGAATAGGGGGATTCGCGGCGCCACTGGCGGATGCAGGTGGCGGCGCGCGCGAAGCCGCCGACGTCGTCGAGCCCCTCGTAGCTGCTCGTGGGGAGGATCCGGCCGTGGAGATCGGTGGTGTGGAAGATCGATACCGTCCGCGCCCGCCCCAGATCGGCGGCGCTCGCCACGGCCCCAACGGCCCCGGCGACGACCACGGCGCTGTCGGCCAGAAAGCCGCGCCGCGGGATCCGCTGTCGGGTGAGTCGCGTGTGGGGATGAAACGAGTGCATCGGGAAACCTCTCCGGGGATCGACCGGGACGGGCGGAACGAGCGGGACGGGCGAAACGACACCGGAAGTCTACGGGAGCAAAGGAACAACGCTCCATGCCCCGAGAGACTCACCAAAAGCTCACAAGGCAAGGGCCACCCCGTGCCCTGCTCACCAAAAACTCACAGCCCGTTCTCACGGAGGTGATCGGAGAGGATCCGCTCCATCTCGAAGACCGCGATCGGGTGGTGGTGAAGCTCGGTGTGGACCGACGGAACGTAGACCTCGCTGACCACCCCCGGCAGGCGGGCGCTCGAGACCGGCACGACGTTGTCGCCGGGGCCGCTCAGCGGCCAGGTGACACCGTTGCCGATGATCGAGTGCATCGTCACCCGGCACGAGGGACGGAGGTCATGGATCGCCTGGAGGATCGATGACTTCGGCTCGAGGATGTCGATCGACGTCGGCGGGGAGCGTTCGAAATCGCTTCGGAAGGCCCCCGGGTTGGCACCGAGAACCTCCCGATGGATGGCGAGCGATTCCTCCGGCTGCTTGACGGTCGCCGAGGCGACGCGCCCCACGGCCAGCGACGCTAGCGAACTGCCGTCGTGCGGCGTGGCGATGTACACGACCCGATTCACAAACGGCAGCGGCTTGAAGAAGTAGTTCGGGGCCACCTGACGACGGATCGACCTCCGCATCTGAACTTCGTTGAACGGGACGCAGGCGATCGAATCCCACAGCGCCGTCCCCGGCTCCACGACCTGGAGCTTGGCGTGCAGCCCCCCCATGCTGTGGCCGACGAGGATCAGATGCTGCATCGCCGGATCCTTCCCCTCCGGATCGAAGCGCCGGACCGTCGCCGTCAGCTGGCGGCGGAGCACGGCCGAGGTCTGGAGGAACGAGGCCCCGGTCGGATAGTGGAAAAGCCAGGGCTCGAAGCGCTTCAGAAACCAGGGGTGGACGCGGAGCTCGTTGAGGAGATCGAACCAGGTTCCCTCGTCGCTTCCCAGGCCGTGGATGAAAACCACCGGGACGCGGCCGGGGCGGTGGGGCTCGAGGAGCTCGATGCGGGGACGGGCGGTAGAGCTCCCGTACGGCAGGAAGAAGTTGACGGCATTGTCGTTGGCCGGCATCCCACCGAGCATGTCGAGGAGCGGCGCCGTCAGATCGGCGGCGAGGAGGGGGCGGGAGGGCCCGAGATCGACCGCGGCGATCTCCATCGGATTGACGAGGTCGAGGATCGCGGGGGCGTGATCGCGCGCGAGTGGACCAGAGAAGGCTTCGAGGACGTTCTCGTTGGCCGGCATCGGGAACCGCAGCACGGCCGTCGCCGCCAGGCTCTGACGCTGCGGCGCGAGGATCCGGTTGCCTTCCCGATCGGCAGGTGTCGCCACGCGCACGCTCACCGGGAGGCCGAAACCGCCGCGCTCATGGCGGCGATGGATCCGTTTGTCGCCGGGAGGGGGCGTGGCCTCGACATGCTCGATCGCCGAGGTGGGGATCTGCATCCCCCGCATCTCGATCGGCACGACGATCGGCCTCAACTCCGGCCCGATAAGCAGCCCGCGGCAGTCGAGCCGCCCGTGCGCCGTCGCCGACTCGAGCAGCCCCTGGAGCGAGCAGGCGTAGAGCTCCGCCGCCTCGCGAACGAGCTCGGGATCGCTCGGGCACAGCCACAGCGCATTCCAGGCTGCTTCGGTGGCGGCGAAGTAGCCGTCGATCGCCCGGCAGTTTCCCTCCGAGGCCAGCTCCGCCGACTGCTTGGCATAGTCGCGGGCCCGGGCGAGATGGCGGCCGGCCTTCTCGTGTGCCGGCATCTCGGCATCGGCCACCGGCAGTGAGAACGACTTCGGCAGCCCGCTTGTGTTGAGAAGCCCCTGCGCCGCGGCATCACCGCAGGCGCATGCCATGCCCGCGGCCACGACCAGCACCAAGACTTGCTGCAGCAGTCCGCGCACGGTCGCGTCCTCCGACACCGGGAAAGGGGGCGCTCGCTCAATCGCGGGCAGCACGCTCTCTTGGTATCGGCCCCCGCAGGGTCTGCCCAACAGGAAGAGTGACCTCGGGCACCGCAGACCGCGCCGCTGCCGCGAAGGCCGCAAACTGCGCAGCCAGAGAAGCCTTCCCCAAGTGCCTGCGGCCACGCCGCGCACTTGGCAACGCCGGCGACTCGGCTGCAAGGTCGCAGCCTAAAAACCCGTGTCAGCCGCGGGAGCCGCCATGCTCCTCGGCAACCAACTCGAGGTCGGAGCCGAGATACTTCACCGTCGCGGTGGGGAGGAGATTGAAATAGACCCGCCCCTCGGTGACCCAGCGATTGGTGTCGTAGAGAAACTCGGCGGTGGCAGCGCGGATCGTCGAGACCGCCTCGACCTCCTCCATCCCACCCCCTTCGATCGCCTCGAACGACACCTCGATCGCCACCAGTGCCTTGAGACAGCCGGTGCGCCGCTCGCGGACGTAGAGAACGTCGTCGTCGAAATCGACGTCGCTCCACCGCAGCCCACGGGGCTTGCCGGTGGCAGCCGCCCGATCGATGAACTTCGCCTCGAGTTGCTCGCGCTGGCGATGGAAGTCGCGCTGTGCGCGGGCGAGATTTTCCGCCAGACGGGCCAGACGGATAGGACGCATGGCGAGAGACGTGGCGACCCCTGCCAAAGCAGCCACTCCCACGGTGACGACGAACCAGATCACGTTCCCCACGTCGACGTCTCCAGGAGATGCAAGCCAGCCAAGTGTACGACGGCAGGGAAAAACGTCAAAATCATTCGCTCGCTCCCAGCACTTCCCCCGATCCCGGCGCCTCCGAGCGCCCGTCGGACACCGTTGATCTCCGTGGAAAAAGTCACTCATGCCCCGCAAGCCCCCCGCGCCCCGATCGACTCTCGTCGCGCCGGCTCCCCTGCCTGCCGGCCTCCCCACCCGGCTCCTCGGGGCCCACCAGTCAGTCGCCGGGGGCCTCCCCAAGGCGGTCGACCGGGCTGTCGAGACCGGCTGCCACTGCCTCCAGATCTTCACCCGCAACGTCAACCGCTGGGACGCGGCGCCGATTCCCCCCGCGGAAGCCGCGGCCTTCCGGGCGGCGGTGACCGCGGCCGGGCTGGCGTGCGTCGTCGTCCACAACTCCTATTTGATCAATCCGGCGTCGGCTGATGACACGCTCCGTGACAAGTCGATCGCTGGGCTCGTCGTCGAGCTCGAGCGCGCCGAGCAACTGGGGATCCCTTGGGTCGTGGCCCACCCGGGGGCTGCCGGCGCTCAACTCCGGGCTGACGCCGTGGCCCGCGCGGCCGCGGGGATCGCCGCGGCCCTCGAGAAGACCCCGTCGCTCCACGCCGGGATCCTCATCGAGACCACCGCCGGGCAGGGCTCATGTCTGGGGCACACCTTCGAGGAGATCGCCGCGCTGCTGGCCGTCATCGACGCCACGGGCGCGTGTGCCCACCGCATCGGCGTCTGCCTCGACACCTGCCATGTGTTTGCCGCCGGCTACCCGCTCGCCCCGGCTGCCGAGCTCGATGCCACCCTGACGGCCTTCGACCGCCTCATCGGGCTGTCGCGCCTGAAGGTCATCCATGCCAACGATTCCAAAAAGCCATTCGGCTCTCGGGTCGACCGTCACGAGGCGATCGGCGAAGGAGAGATCGGCCCAGAGGCCTTCGGGCTCCTCATGAACGATCCGCGCCTGGCCGCCATCCCGGTGATTCTCGAGACGCCGAAGGAAGGGGCCGACGGAAAGGTCGATCCCGCCATCGACCGGAAAAACCTCGCCACGCTCCGGGCGATGCTGCCGGTGGCGTAACGCCGCGCAGCGCCTTTTCAGCGCGCCGGCTCGTCGGCCGCGCGCGGAGGAAAGCCTTCGGAGGGAATCTCGCGACCGTGCGGGTCGCCTTCGTGCCCTTCGAGATCGGCGGCGATCCGGCCGCGGACCTCAGCCCCGAGATGGTGCTCGATCCACTCCGCCGGGGGATGGAGATGATCCAGCGGCAGGGCGACATGGCGCCCCAGCCACGCCTCCCAGAGGCGGTGGGAGCGGACGATGACCCGCGCTTCCTCGCGCCCGATGTCTGTCAGCCCCCCGGCACGGCCCCGGGCGATCCGCCCTCCGAAGACGAGCCGGGCCTGGGCAAGCCGATTGAGAAGCTTCCGTGGGGCGAGGGCCGCCGCATCCCCCTCCTCCGCGCGCCACAGGCTCGCGAGCCGGTCCTCGCAGGCCACGCGCCAGCGGAGCGACTCACGGCTCACCACCCGCGCCACAATGCCGTCCCCCGGCGCCACCAGCGCCGCCAAGACATACTCGATCCCGAGGACGACGGCGATCATCCCGGCGGCGTTGGTGTTGAAGCGCCAGGCGGCCAGGTAGCCAAGGATGCTCCCCGCCACCCCCAGCCCCACCGCGACGACGAGCATGACTCGGAAGCGGCGCACGAGAAGCTCGGCCGCCGCCGCAGGGACGGCGAGCATCGCCACGACGAGGATCGCGCCGACCGCCTCGAAGCTCGCCACCGTCGCCAGGCTCGTGGCGACGAGGAGGCCGGCGGAGATGACGCCGACCGGCAGCCCCGCGGCGCGGGCGGCGGCCGGATCGAAGGTAGTGAAGACGAGCTCCTTCCAGCAGAGAACGGCCCCGATGACGAGGACGACCAGCACGGTCGCCGCGGCCAACAGCGCCCGCGGCACCTCGAGCCCGAGGATCGGCACGGTGTCGAAGGGGACGAGCTCGAGGATCCCGTAGAGGACACACCCCGGATCGATGTCGACCCGAGCAGCCAGGGCCGAGACGAGGACCACGCCGATCGCGAACAGGGTCGTGAAGGCGACGCCGGCGCCGGCATCTTCGGCCAGCCCCGCATGAGTGCCGAGGAGGTTCGTGAGCCAGACCGTGACCAAGCCCGCGACAACGGCCCCCAGAAACACCCCCGCCCCGCCCGGCCGGCCGCCGGCGAGGACGGCCAAGACGATGCCGGGGAGGACCGCATGGCTGATCGCGCCGCCGAGCAGGCTCAAGCGCCGGACGACGAGGAACGATCCGACCAGTGCGCAGCCCGCCGACACGGTGGCCGCCGTGGCGATCGCCCAAAAGTGCATCCAGAGGTGGGTGCTGTCTGCGTCGATCATCCCCCTGCCCCGCCCCTCGGTTGCCACGGTTGCCCCGGTCGCGCCGCGCCGGCGACACGCTCGGCGGCGGCCGATTCGCGGATCGCCTTCATTCGCGCCGCCCCCAGGATCGCCTCCGGCGAAGGGACATCGATCGTGAGGTGCCCGCGGGCATCCTCCCGCGCCGCCTCCAGCACTTCCGTCCAGGCCGCGACCCGCCGCGACCGTTCGGCGGCCAGCTCCCGCCCCCACACCGCCAGGCGCCAGGCATCGGTTCCGGCGCGCGTCACCACCGGCTCGATCGCCGCCGAGCGGACGAGCCGCTTGAAGGCGCTGTCGGCCGCGGCGCCCGGCGCTTTGGCGAGGAGCTGCTCGCGGGTGAAGGGGCCATCCCCATCGAGGCGCAGGGCGACCTCGAGGAGCCGCCCGTCGGCCCATGCCGCTACCGTCCGCCGGGACTGCAGCCAGCGGGCGAGCCCGCCGCGCCGCGGGGCAATCAGGAGCGAGATCGTGAGGAGGATGGAGGCCGCGATCACGACCAGCGGCCCGGTCGGCATCCGCGGCACGGCGCTGCTGACGGCCACGCCGGAGAGCGCCGCGACGAGGCCGAACATCCCAGCCAGCGGCAACATCACGCCGACCGAATCGGTCCATTGCCGCGCCGTCACCGGCGGGATCACGACCAAGGCGGTCACGAGCACCGCCCCGGCCGCCGGCAGCCCGACGACGACCATCACCGCCACGAGCACCACCAGCGCGGAGTCAATGAGCGTCACCGGCCAGCCGCTGGCCGCGGCAAACAGCGGGTCGAAGGCCACGAGGGTCGATTCCTTGAGAAACAGCGCTACGACCCCCACCGCCAGAAGCGACATGACACCGAGGATCGTGGCGTCGGCAGCGGTCAGTCCGGCGGTGTGGCCGAGAAGGAATTGCTCGAGCCCGGCGCTCCCGGGGATGCCGCGGGCGGAGATCCCCGAGAGGAGCGTGATCCCGGCGCCAAACGACACGCCAAGAACGATCGCGGTGGCGGCATCGTCGCGCGTCCGCGTCCAGCGACCGATGAGCACGAGCCCCAACAGCGCCGCGATCGCCGTCGACAGCGCTCCGGCGAGGAGCAGCGGCAGGTCGCGCCGCCCGCCCCCGAGAAGAAAGGCGAGGCCGACTCCGAGGAGCGTGGCGTGGGCCGCCGCGTCGCCGGCCAGGGCGCGGCGGCGCAGGACGGCGAAACAGCCGACGACGCCGGCCGCGAATCCGACCGACGCCACCCCGGCGGCGACGACGAGGGTGTTGTAGGGGGGGATCCAAGCGGCGGGAAAGGAGTCGTCGACGACGGCGAGGATCACGGCGTCCGCCCCCCTTCGGCGACGGCCCGCCCGATCTCGTCGAGGAGATCGAGCCGGCCGGCATACGTCCGCCGCAGATTCTCTGGCGTCAGGACCTCGGCCACCGGCCCGGTGGCAACGAGGCGCATGTCGATCAGGGCAACCGCATCGAACCACTCGGCGACGCTGCGGAGATCGTGGTGAACGATGACGACCAGCCGCCCCTCGGCCCGCAGTTCAGCGAGGACCCGGAAGATTCGCTCCTGCGACCGGGCATCGACCCCCGCCATCGGCTCGTCGAGGAAGTAGACGTCGGCCTGCTGGGCCAACGCCCGCGCCAAGAAGACTCGCTGCTGCTGCCCCCCCGAGAGCCGGCCGATCTGCCGGTCGGCGACATCGGCCAGGCCGACGCGGTCGAGGCATTCCGCCGCCAAGCTCCGCTCGCGCGGGCCGGGTCGCCGCAGCCAGCCGAGCCGGGCGTAGGTCCCCATGAGGACGACGTCGGTGACCGTCACCGGGAAGTCCCAGTCGACCGACTCCCGCTGCGGCACATACCCAACCCGGGCGCGGACCTGCTCGAGCGGCGCGCCGAGGATCCGCACCTCCCCGCCGGCCAAGGGCACAAGCCCCAGCGCCGCCTTGAGGAGCGTGCTCTTCCCAGCGCCATTGGGGCCGATGATCCCAAACAGGCAGGCCCCCGGCACGGTGAGGTCGACATTCCACAGCACCGGCCGGCGGCCGTAGGCCACGGTGACGTCATGGAACTCGAGGCCGGCGGAGGTGGTCGACATCGTCATGCCGGGCGGCCGCTCATTTCGATCGCGGGGCGGGAGAGGCCTGCTCGCCGACGAGCCCGGCAATGATCGTGGCGACATTCGTCCGCAGGGCCCCCTCGAGCGAGTCTGCCCCGCTCCCCGGCTTGTCGAGGGAATCGGAATAGAGGCGTCCCCCGAGTGCGACCGTGTGCCCTCGGGCCCGGGCCCCTTCGCGGAGCGCCGTGACGTTGCGGTCGGAGACGCTCGTCTCCACGAACACCGCCGGGAGTTTCCGCGTCACGACGAGATCGACGAGGCGATTGATGTCGCCGAGGCCGGCTTCCGCCTCGGTGCTCGTCCCCTGGATCCCCACCACCTCGATCCCGTACGCCCGGCCGAAATAGCGGAAGGCATCGTGGGCCGTGACCATCACCCGGCGTTCCACCGGAATCTCTGCCAGCGACTCGCGGAGCTCCCCGTCGAGGGCGACCAGACGCTCGGCGTAGGCCCGACCAGCCTCGCGATAGGCCTCGGCGTGGGGTGGGTCGAGTTTCGCCAACTTTTCCGCGACCGCCGGAACCCCGAGGCTCCACAGCCCGGCATCGAACCACACATGAGGGTCGTGCAATCCCGCTCCGGCATCGAGGAGGCGACTGGCGGGGATCGCGTCCGCCACGGCGATCACCGGCACGCGTCGCGAGAGTCGCTCGAGAAGATCGGCAAGTTTTCCCTCGAGATGGAGCCCGGAGGCGACGACGAGATCGGCGCGGGCGAGGCGGTCGGCATCGCGGGGGGTCGCCTTGTAGCTATGGGGATCAATCCCCGCGGCCATCAGGCTGTCGACGGTGAGACGGTCGCCACCGATCTGGCGGACGAGATCGGCCACCACCGTCGTCGTCGCCACGACATGGAGGCGCTGGTCGGCGGCGGCACTCCCACCGGCCAGGAGCGTCGCCCAGAGCGTCACCTGGAGCGTCACCTGGAGCGTCACCTGGAGCGTCGCCTGGAGCATCGGCTGGAGCATCGGCGCGTGGATCATCCCGACCGCGGCCGACACGAACGTGGTTCTCATTTTTTGATCACTCAAAAAAGAATCTTTGAGAACTCAAAACCTCGTTCGACATTCTACTCTCATCCCTCCCGGCAGACCAAACCGGTTCATTCCTCACCGCCGATTCCGCCCCCGCTCCCCCTGCCACCGGACCGGCGGCAGGGGCCGGGAGTAGGAAGCGGAGCGACCGGCGCGTTGACCGCTCCCGCGGGGCGTCTTATCGTTTGGTGGATAGGGAGAGCGAGCAGATGGACTCGGCTTACTTCAAACGGTTCCGGATGGACCTGGCACTCGCGGCCGGTGGTTTAGCGCTTGCGCCGACCGCGGACGGTTTGTTGGCCGCAGCTGCAAAGATGCCGCCCGGATACCGGCTCGTCCCCTGGCACGACGGGCTCATCGACGCCCACGCCCGAACGAAGTTCCGCTCGTTTCGCAGCGAGATCGACGCCGTCATCTTCCCTTGCCTGGGCGATCTCGAAGGCTGCCGCCGGCTGATGCGCGAGATCCGCGCCAAAGGGGGCTTCCTACCGGGGGCAACCTGGCTGATCGCGCGTTCCCGCGTCTTCCCCCCCGGGGCCGATCAACAGGCCCCGCGGCCGGCGGAGGTGGAGTGGTGCGGGACGATCCAGGGGGTGATCGACGCCAGCGGGGCCGGCTCGATCCAAAACATCGGCGTCGTGCCGGGGCACCGCGGCCTCGGTCTGGGGTCGGTGCTCATCGCCCAGGCCGTGCGGAGCTTCGCCGAGCAGAGGCTGGAACGGGTGACCCTCGAGGTCACGGCCGACAATGTCCGGGCGGTACGCCTCTACCAGCGGCTCGGTTTCCGCCGTGCCAAGACGACCTACAAGGTTGTTGACGGCGCGGCCCGGCAGTTCAACGAGCGCGAGCCGGCCCTCCTCTGACCCTCCGCCCGGCCCCGGCTTTGACCTTTTCCGCACGTTTTTCAGAGGCTGCTATCCTTGAGGGGCTTCTGGCCGGCGCCGCCGACCACGGGGCCAAGAGCGGGGGTGGCCGGGGGACCGACGGTGGTCCCAGCGGCGCGTCCCGCTGGCCTCCGCTCGCTTCCTTCAGCCTCCGCTCGCTTCCTTCAGCCTCCGCTCGCTTCCTTCAGCCTCCGCTCGCTTC
>JBAWVV010000142.1:0-10267 GCA_037147115.1 Planctomycetia bacterium
CCCCCCACCCTGTTCCGTCGCAGCCAGAACTCCCCCACCACGCTCACGCCACGCCCGACGGCTATCGATCCCACCGCCGCTCATCTCCCCCAAGCCTCGGTACCGACTTATTTCCAACCTTTCATCCACTGCATTCTAACACGTTTCCGACATTCCACTCGACGCCCACAACGCCTCCCTGGAGGGATCAAAAACCCTTGTTTTGTGGTTTTTATCGCTCTGAATGCCGGCTCGCTGAGACAGGCGTTCACCCCTCCGGTTGGTTCGTGTCATACTGGTGCTGATGATCTTCTTCCTTCCCCTTCTCCCTTTCTTTTATCCATGAGAAGAAGAAAAGAGGGGAGAAAGGGGCCGCGACCGGGAGGGGACCGGCGGGGGTTTCTGTCGCCCCCGAGTCGGGTACAGTAGGGGTTTTCCGTGGCCGGGTTCCCGGGCCGCGACGCGGTTCGTCCGAAGGGGTCCGTCATGAAAGTGCGATGTGTGCGTGAGCCGCTCCTTGCGGCCCTCCAGAGCGCCCAGGCGGTGGTTCCGGCCCGGTCGCCCAAACCGGTCCTCTCGAACGTCAAACTCGAGGCTGACGGGGATTCGGCCGTGCTCTCGGCCACCGATCTCGAAGTCGGGATTCGGATCCGCATCGAAGGGGTGGAGACGTCGGCTCCGGGGGCGGTGCTCCTGCCCAGTGCCCGGCTCGCGGCAATCGTTCGCGAAAGCCCGGCTGGGACGGTGTTTGACATCCATACCGACGGCACCGCCACGATCGTCAAGGCGCCCCGCAGTGAGTTCCGACTGCCGGCGGAGGATCCGCTCGAATTCCCGGCCGTGGCCAGTTTTCCGGCCGACTCTGGCCATGAGATCTCAACGCTGCTGGTTCGGGAGCTCGTGCGGCGAACGGTGTTTGCCACCGACAACGAGTCGAGCCGATATGCCCTCGGAGGGGTGCTCGTCGAACTGGGCGACAAGGAGGTGACGGCTGTTGGCACCGACGGCCGCCGGCTCGCCAAGATGCAGGGCCCTGCCGTTGCCACCGGGGGGGGAGCGGCTGAAGCCGCGCCGATCGTCCCGGCACGGGCGATGCAACTGGTGGAGCGCTGCCTCTCGGGAGCGGATGTGCCGGTGCGGGTGGCCGTCCGCCCGAGTGAGATTCTCTTCCACAGCGGTTCGACAACGATCTCGTCGCGGCTCGTCGAGGGGCGTTTCCCGCGGTGGCGCGACGTCTTCCCCTCCCGTCCCGATGCGATCCGCGTGAACCTCGTTGCTGGGCCGCTCCTGGCGGCGGTTCGGCAGGCGGCGATCGTCACCAGTGAGCATTCGAAGGGGGTCGACTTCACCTTCGAATCGGGACAGCTGGTCCTCACGGGCAGGTCGGCCGAGAGTGGTGAGAGCCGGATTGAATTGCCGATCGACCACACCGGCGAGACGGTTCGGATCAAACTCGATCCCCGCTTCGTGAGCGACTTCCTCCGTGTGCTCGATGCCGACACGGCCGTGACGGTGGAGCTCACCGACGCCCAGAGTGCCTGCGTCTGCACGACCACCGACGGCTACGGCTACGTGATCATGCCGCTGGCGGCCGACTGACCGGCCGGTCGACGCCGTGGCTTTTGAACGTTTTCCCCGCTCCAATCCCCCTGCCGATCCACCGCATGCCGCACGATGAATCCCCGCCCACAGGACCGAAGGCCATCGGTCGGCTGATGAGCCGCCTCCTGGCCCGGACCGGTTACGACCGCGAGCAAGCGGCCTCGGGACTCGTCGACGCCTGGCAGCAGGTGGTGCCGGAGCATCTCCGGGCCGCCTCCCAGCCCGGGCTCGTCCGTCGCGGCGTGCTTGAGGTGTTTGTGACCCATTCGGCGATCGTGCAGGAGATGGGATTCCACAAGCGCCAGGCCATCACTCGCCTGGCGGAGTTGGTCCCGGCGGAAGGGATCACCGACATCCGCTGCCGCCTCCTCTCCGAACCGATCGAGCGTTCCGAATCGAACCTCCTGTCTGCATCAATGTGGGCCGATGCCTCTCGGCCTTCGGCCCCCGCCCCGTCATCCCCGGAGGACCCGTCCCATGGCTGACGAAACCCGCACACCCGGCTACACGTCCGAGGATCTGCTCCATCTTTCCGACCGCGAGCATGTCCGCGAACGGTTCGGCATGTACATCGGCGACAACACCCCCCGCGGTCTCCACCACCTCGTCTACGAGGTCGTCGACAACTCGATCGACGAGTGCATGGCCAACTACGCCAAGCGGGTGAGCGTGATGGTGAACGTCGACGGGAGTGTCACCGTCGAGGATGACGGCCGTGGCATCCCCGTGGAAAAGCACGCGCAGCTCTCGGAAGAGATGGACCGCGACGTTTCGACCCTCGAAGGGGTGATGACGGTCTTGAAGTTCGGCGGCAAGTTCCAGAAAGGGGCCTATCAAACCTCCGGCGGCCTCCATGGCGTCGGTGTCACGGTGGTGAACTTCCTCTCTGAGTGGTGCGAGGTGGAGGTCTCGCGTGATGGCCATCTGTGGCAGCAGGAGTACGAGCGTGGCGTGGTCGCCGGCCCCGTGCGCAACGTCGGCACCACCACCCGCACCGGCACGAAGACGACCTTCAAGCCCGATCCGCAGATCTTCCCGTCGACGAAGTTCTCCTATGACATCCTCGCTCGCCGCCTCCAGGAGCTGGCCTTCCTCAATTCGGGCGTCAGGATCGTCTTTTCCGACGCCGCCAGCGGCCAGACGGAGGAGTATCTCTACGAGCGCGGGATCGTTGAATTCGTGGAGTGGCTCAATCGCTCGAGCGACCCGATCCACGCCGACGTGATCTCGATCGTCGGCGAGCAGGAGGGGGTGTCGTTTGACATCGCCATGCAATACACCGGCGAGTTCACCGAGAATCTCCACAGCTACGTCAACAATATCTCGACAACGGAGGGAGGGACGCACGTCTCCGGCTTCCGGGCCGCGCTGACCCGCTCACTCAATTCCTACGGCAAGAAGACGGGGCTCTACAAGGATCTCGTCCCCACCGGCGACGACGTTCGCGAGGGCCTGACGGTGGTGGTCAGTGTCCGCGTCCCCCATCCACAGTTCCAGGGGCAGACGAAGACGAAGCTCGGCAACGGCGAGGTGGAGGGGATCATCAATTCCGCTGTCGGCGACTGCCTCGCCAAGTACCTCGAGGAGAACCCCAAGAACGCCAAGGCGATCGTCCAGAAGGGCGTGCTCGCCGCCGAGGCCAGGGCAGCGGCGCTCAAGGCCAAGGCGCTCCTCCGCGAGCGAAAGGGAGCGCTTTCCGGCGGCGGTCTCCCCGGCAAACTCCGCGACTGCACCAGCCGCGATGTGGCCCGCTGCGAGCTGTACCTCGTCGAGGGTGATTCGGCCGGCGGCTCAGCGGAGGGGGGCCGGCACCGTGAGTACCAGGCGATCCTCCCCTTGCGCGGCAAGATCATCAATGCTTACAAAAGCCGGGAGGACAAGGTCCTCGCCAACGAGGAGGTCCGCAGTGTCATCTCCGCGATCGGCGCCGGCATCGGCACCGACGCCGATCTCGGCAAGCGGCGCTACGACAAGATCGTGATCATGACCGACGCCGACGTCGACGGATCGCATATCCGCACGCTCTTGCTGACGTTCTTCTACCGGCAGATGTATCAACTCGTCGCCGCGGGGCATGTCTACGTCGCCCAGCCGCCGCTGTTCCGCGTTCGCAACAAGAAGCATGTCTACTACGTGCAGACCGAAGAGCTCATGAAGACGCAGCTCCTCGACCAGGGCCTCGGCGAGGGCGTCTTCCTCCCCGGCGATGGCCGCGAGATCTCCGGGGCGACGATGCAGAAGCTCTGCCGCACGCTCGCCGGCCTCGAGGACGCCCTGATCGCCCTGGAAAGGCGCGGGATCAGCCTCCGCGACCATGCCGCCCGCCGCGACACAGCCACCGCCAAGCTGCCGATGTTTCATGTCTATTTCGGGAGCGAGGAGCACTGGTTTTCCAGCCGCGATCAACTCGAGGCCTTCGTGAAGGGAAAAGAGAAGGCCGTCGGGGGAGCGCTGGCGGTGGGGCGTGCCGAGGACGCGCAAGCCCCCGCGGCGCCGGGCGCCGCCGCGCAGTCGGTGGAGCATGAAGATCAACTCGTGATCGTCGATCTCCACGAGGTGCGGAGCATCAATTCCGGCCTGGCCGAGCTCAAGGAAATGGGCTTCGGCATCGAGTCGCTCTTCCCCGAGGACCGCACTGGCACCGAGGATGCCCGCTACTCGCTGCGGCGCGGCGAGAACGTCATCGGTTTGGAGGATCTCCGCAGTCTCCTCTCCGCCGTCCGCCGTGCCGGTGAAAAGGGGCTGTCGATCACCCGCTTTAAGGGT
Organism: Planctomycetia bacterium; assembly: GCA_037147115.1. Lineage (GTDB taxonomy): Bacteria > Planctomycetota > Planctomycetia > Pirellulales > UBA1268 > QWOP01. The sequence continues at coordinate 4,348 of JBAWVV010000142.1, forward strand.
CTTGGCGAGATGAACGCGGAGGAGCTTCGCGACACCACGCTCGACCCGGCCAACCGTACCCTCCTCCGGGTGACGATGACGGACGCCGCCGCGGCCGACGATCTGTTCCGGGTGCTGATGGGTGAGAAGGTGGAGCCGCGACGCGAGTTCATCGAGCGCCACGCCCTCGACGTGAAGAACCTCGACGTTTGAACCAGGACCCCCCGATGCACGCCCCCTCAAGCGCCCGCCTCCCCCGGCTGTCGTTCGGTGTCGGAGACCGTTTTGCCCATCAGGCCACTGCCCAGCTGGCAGCCTTCGAGCAACTCGAGGCCGACGGGGTCCTCGTCGCCCCCGTGTGGAATAAATCGAACCGCGAGCACGGCTTCGTCGGCAGCCAGCCGCCGAGCGTCCGGGCGGCCGCGGCCCAGGCGGTGGAAGAGCGGGGCTGGGCCCATCCGTGGTTTGTCGATGCCGACCACATCCGCCTGGAGACGGTCGAGCGGTTTCTCGACACGAGCGATTTCTTCACGATCGATGTTGCCGACTCGATCGGTAATCCGGCACCGGCGGCAGAGATCGCCGCCTTCGTGGCCCGCCATCCGGAGCTGACACGGACGCTGAATGTGGCGGGCGTGGCAGAGCCGCTCGTCCTCACCGGCGACATCGTCGCAGCGATCGCCGGCAACTATCTCCTCGCCGCCAGGGAGGCTGGCGCGATCCACCGCCACATCAAGGCCCGGAAGGGGGGGGCCGGGTTCGTCACGGAAGTGAGCATGGACGAGACCGAAAGCCCGCAGACGCCGCGCGAGCTGCTGGTGATCCTCTGCCTGCTGGCCGATGAACGCGTCCCGCTCGACACGATCGCCCCGAAGTTCACCGGCCGGTTTAACAAGGGGGTCGATTACGTCGGTGATCTCGTCGCCTTCGAGCGCGAGTTCAACGACGATTTGGCCGTCCTTGCCCATGCGGCGTCCGACTACGGCCTGCCGGTTGGGCTCAAGCTCTCCGTCCACAGCGGGAGCGATAAGTTCTCCCTCTATCCCGTCATCCGCCGGGCCCTCGAGCGCAGCGGGGCCGGCGTTCATGTGAAGACAGCCGGCACGACCTGGCTCGAGGAGCTCATCGGCCTCTCCGAGGCGGGGGGGGACGGTCTGGCCCTCACCCAAGAGATCTACACGTACGCCCTTGGGGCTATCGACGAGCTCTGCGCTCCCTATGCGACCGTGATCGACATCGACCGGGCCCGGCTCCCGTCGGCCGCGGAGCTGGCTTCCTGGGATGGGCCGCGGCTGGCGGCGGCGATCCGTCATCTTCCTGCCGATCCTCGCTTCAATCCCCATGTCCGTCAGCTCCTCCATGTCTCCTTCAAGGTGGCGGCGAAGCAGGGTTCCCGGTACACCGATCTCCTCTTGGCCCATCGCGACATCGTCGGCCGGCAGGTGACGGAAAATCTCTACCAGCGGCACCTGCGGCCGCTGTTTGCACCACAGCGGGGGTCGGTCGCATGAACAGCGCGGTGACGGTGTGCCTCGTCAACGAGGCCCGGCAGGGGCCGTTTGTATTCCACGGGAACTCTCCGGCCGAGGCGCTTCATGTCGGTTGCCGGCGGGCGGCCGAGCTCGGCTTCGATGCGGTGGAGGTCTTTCCGACGGGGGCCGAGCAACTGGCCGACTGCGACCTCGCCGGGAGACTCGCCGACCACGGGCTCCGTCTGGCGGCGGTGGGGAGCGGCGCGGGCTGGGTGCGTCACAAGCTCTCGCTCACTCATGGCGACGCGCGAATCCGCACAGAGGCCCGCGACTTCATCGAGCTGCTGATCAACATCGCGGCCGACCATGGGGCGCCGGTGATCATCGGATCGATGCAGGGGCGCCATGAGGGGGACGTGTCACGGGCCGACGCGGTCGAGCACCTCGCCGCGGCCCTTCACCACCTCGGCCGGCATGCCGCGGGCCGCGGGCAGACGCTCCTTTACGAGCCGCTCAACCGCTACGAGACGAACCTCTTCACCCAGGTCGGTGAGGCGGCCTCGTTCCTCCGTGGGCGAGGCATTCACACCGTCAAGCTCCTTTGTGATCTGTTCCACATGAACATCGAGGAGGCCGATCCGGCCGCGGCCCTGGTCGCCTGTGGCGATCTCGTCGGCCATGTCCACTGGGCCGACTCCAACCGCCGCGCCATGGGGAGCGGCCACACGGCCGCAGCGCCGATCGCCGTGGCCCTGCGTCACATCGGCTATGCGGGCTATCTCTCGGCCGAGGTCTTCCCCTTCCCGGATGCCGACACCGCCGCGCGGATGACGATCGATAGCATCCGCGCTCTCGACACCATCGCCCCCCGCTCCACCTCCTAAAAACGCGTCTTTTCCCCCATGCTCAACACCGCGCTGGTCCACCCTGACATTCTCCGCATCCTCGCCCAGGCCGGGCACCATTCGAAGGTGCTGATCGCCGACGGCAACTACCCCGCGTCGAACAAGCGCGGGCCGCGGGCGGAGCTCGTCTCGTTGCAACTCTCCCCCGGGATCCCCACCGTCGCTCAGGTTCTCGAGGCGATCCTCGGCACGGTCCGGATCGATGGGGTCAACACGATGGGGATCGACCGCACCGATCCCTATGCCGCCGCCACACCGGGCGATCCGCCGGTGTGGGCCGAGTACCGGCGGATCCTTGCCGCGGCCGGGGCCCAGTGCGAGCTCGAGCCGATTCTGAAGTGGGACTTCTACGAGGCGGTGGCGTCGGTCGACCATGTCCTCACGATCCAGACCGCCGAACAGGCCCCGTGGGCGAACCTGCTGTTGACCGTCGGCTGCCGCACCTTCTCCTGACCTTCGAGGATCCTCCGATGAAGAGACGACTGCTCGGCCGCACGGGGCTCGAGGTGCCGATCCTCGCCTTCGGGGCCTCCTCGCTCGGGGCCGAGTTCCGCCGGGTGACGGTAGAGGAGGCCCTCGCGAGCGTGCGGGTGGCTCTCGACCTGGGGATGAACCTCATCGACACGAGCCCCTTCTATGGCCGGGGGATGAGCGAGGTGCTCCTCGGGATCGCGCTCAAGGATGTGCCGCGGGATTCCTACACGCTCTGCACGAAGCTGGGGCGATACGACCTCGGCCACTTCGATTTCTCCGCCAGACGGGTTGCGGAGAGTGTCGATGTCTCGCTCCACCGCCTCGGCACCGACCATCTCGACATCATCCTCTGCCACGACATCGAGTTCGTGCCGATGCAGCAATTGGTAGACGAAACGATTCCGGCGCTGCAGCGGATCCGCCATGCCGGCAAGGTGCGATTCATCGGATTCAGCGGCTATCCGCAGAAGATCTTCCGGTTCGTCTGCGATCAGACCGACATCGACTGCGTCCTCAACTACAACCAGTACACGCTCCAGAACACGCGCTTCGCCGCGGAGACGGTGCCGTGGCTCGTGGAGCGCGGGATCGGCGTGATGAGCGCCGGGCCGTTCAGTGCCCGGCTTCTGACTGACGCGCCGTTGCCGGCCTGGCTCAAGGAGCCGGAGAGCGTGAAAGCAGCGGCGCGCGAGGCCGCTACCCTGTGCCGGGCCCGCGGCACACCGATCGCCAAGCTCGCCCTCCAGTTCTCGTTGGAAAACCCACTGATCGCGACGACGATCGCGGGGAGCGCTAATCCGGCCAACATCCGCGACTGGGCAACCTGGGCGGCGGAGCCGATCGACCGCGAATTGCTCGCCGAGGTGCAGGCGATCTTCGCCCCGGTGCACAATGTCGGCCATGTCGAGGGACTGCCGGAGAACAACTGACATTTCGCACCGGCACGGCTCGTCCCCGTCCGGCACCGAGGAGCTCCCGCCATGCGGATCGATGCCCACCACCATTTCTGGAGCTATTCTGCCGCCGAGTATCCCTGGATCGGGAAGGGGATGGAGCGGCTGGCGCGCGACCAACTGCCAAAGGATCTCGCGCCGCTGGCCGCGGCGGAGGGGATCGACGGCACCGTCGCCGTCCAGGCGCGGCAATCTCTCGAGGAAAGTCGCTGGCTGCTGGAATTGGCCGCTGCCAATCCCCTCATCTGCGGCGTCGTCGGCTGGGTCGACCTGCGGAGCACGCACGTCGAGGATCAGCTCCGGGAGTTCGCAAAGCGGCCGAAGTTCGTTGGCGTTCGGCATGTCGTCCAAGACGAGCCTGATCCGCGGTTCCTCCGCGGCGAATCGTTTCTCCATGGCATCGGAAAGCTCGCGACCTTCGGCCTCACCTACGACCTGCTCCTCTATCCGCAACAGCTTCCTGCCGCGGCGGAGCTTGTTGGCCGGTTTCCCGAGCAGCCCTTCGTCCTCGATCATCTCGCCAAGCCGCGGATCAAGCCGGGGATGAAGCCGGGGGAGCTCGACCCCTGGCGGCAGGATCTGAAAGCGCTCGGGGCCCAGGGCAACGTCTTCTGCAAGCTCTCGGGGCTGGTCACTGAGGCCGACTGGCAGGGCTGGAAGCGGGCCGACTTCACCCCCTACCTCGAAGTGGCGCTCGAGGCCTTTGGCTCGAAAAGGCTGATGATCGGCAGCGACTGGCCGGTCTGCACTCTGGCCGCCGAGTATGCCGACGTGATCGGGATCGTCCGTGATTTCCTCGCGCCGCTTGCCGCCGCTGAGCGCGAGGCGATTGAAGGGGGCAACGCCGCCCAGTTCTACGCGCTCGATGTCGGCTGATTTCTCCCCCGGAACCATCCATCATGCAGGCCCTCCAACTCGAGAAGCCCCACGCCTTCCGGGTCATCGACATCCCCGAGCCGGCAGCACCGGGGCCGGGCGACGCGGTTGTCGCTGTCCGTGCCGTCGGGATCTGCGGCACTGACTACGGCGGCTATCTCGGCAAGATGCCCTTCTTCAGCTATCCGCGGATCCCGGGGCACGAGTTGGGCGTCGAGGTGGTGGCGGTGGGGCCGGGGGTCGAGAACGTCGCCCCAGGGGACCGGTGCTGCGTCGAGCCGTACATCAACTGCCAGCAGTGCCACTCCTGCAGGCGCGGGCTCACGAACTGCTGCGAGCATCATCAGACGCTCGGTGTCCACTGCGACGGCGGCCTGCGGCCGCTGTTCACGGTGCCGGCCCGGAAGCTCCACCGCTCCCCGCGACTCGCGCACGAGCAGAATGCGCTCGTGGAGACGCTCGCCATCGGCTGCCATGCCATCGACCGGGCAGCGCCGACGGCCTCCGAGACGGTGCTCGTCATCGGTGCCGGGCCGATCGGCTTGTCGGTGGTGGAGTTTGCGAAGCTCTCGGGAGCGCGGGTGATCGTCATCGATCGGGTGGCGGCGCGGCTGGCGTTCGTGCGCGAGCGGATGGGGATCGCCGACACGGTGCTCGCCACAGGCGGCGCGGTCGACCTCGACGCCGTCCGCGAGCTCACCGACGGCCGGTTCTGCGAGGTGGTCGTCGACGCCACCGGCTCAAACGCCAGCATGGGAGGGGCGCTGGCGTACGCCTCCTTTGGGGGAAGGATCGTGTTCGTGGGGATCACTCAGGCGGAGGTGTCATTCCCCCATGCGCCGCTCATGCACCGCCGCGAGCTCTCGATCCTCGCCAGTCGCAACGCCCTTTCCCGAGACTTCAGTCGGATCATCGGCCTGATCGAGGCTGGGCGGATCGACACCGCCCCCTGGATTACCCACCGGATCCCGTTTGCCGACACCATGGCCACGTTCCCCACGCTCCTCGAGCCTGCCAGCGGCGTCATCAAGGCGGTCGTGGAGATGCCGGAATAAGCGGTGGATCGCGGTGTTCAAGGGCTGGGATGGGGGCCCGACCTTGCGACCGTCAACTGGAGCCAGGCTCGATTGAGTGGTAAGTTTGAATTGCAACGGTACCACTCCACCGCCCGAAAGGGCTTCAGAGCCGTCATGCCGAGCCGATCGCGAAGCTTTCACCGATCCGAATCGCTCCCCGCGCGGGAAGGCCGTTGGCCTCGCTG
>JBAWVV010000143.1:0-10223 GCA_037147115.1 Planctomycetia bacterium
GATCTGGAGCGGCGGCCGGCGGGATGCCAGGGGGGGCAGGGCGTGGCCCGGGTGCTCCTGGTGGTGGGGCTAGCGCTGGTGGTCCGGCGGCGGGAGGCCCAGGAACTGCCGCAGGTGGGCCCGGTGCGCCCCCGGCTGGTACAGGCAAGGGGGAGCGGCCGGCGTCCCCCGGTGGAGCACCGAAGCAGCCGTAAGGTGCCGGTGGCTTGGGGATGGAAGACTGAAGCCCTGCGGCCTGCCGAATGTGCGGAGGATGATCTCCTCCGGGGAAGCAACCTTTGAAGTTCCTCCAGCAACTCCGCCTCGGTTTTCGCAGCCTCTTGCTGCACAAGCTCCGTTCGGCGCTGGCTGTCCTTGGCATCCTCATCGGGGTCACGGCCGTGATCTGGCTGGTGGCGATGGGGGAGGGCGTGAGCTACCAGGCCCAGCAGCAGATCAAGGATCTCGGGGCCACGAGCATCATCGTCCGCAGCATCAAGCCGGCGGAGGAGTCGAGCCGCAGCGATAGCAACGCCCGGATGGGGATTTCCTACGGCCTCCTCCGGGAGGACTTCGAGCGGATCATCACGAACGTGCCGACGATCGGCCGAGCCGTGCCGATGCGCGAGATCAGCCGCGAGGTCCGGCACCGCGAGCAGTTCATCGACGGCATGGTGATCGCCTGCACCCCCGAATACTTCGGGATGAACCGGCTCAAGATCGCCCGCGGACGGGCGATCTCCGCGGTCGACATGACGTCGTATGCCAACGTCGTCGTTCTCGCTCACGAAGCGGCCGTGAAGCTGTTTCCAATCGAGGATCCGCTCGGGCGGGCCGTGCAGATCGGTCAGGAGTTCTACGTCATCATCGGGGTTGCGGCGGAACGCTCGGCGGCAGCGGCGATCGGCGGGAGCCTCGACGCCCGTCAGTACGACCGTGACGTCTACATCCCCCTGACGACGTTCCGGGTCCGGATCGGCGACCGCGTCTTCACCTCGCGGGCCGGGTCGTTCCAATTGGAGACTGTCGAGCTCACGCAGATCACGGCCATCGTCGACGACATGAAGGAGGTCGACTCCACGGCCGACATCATCCGCGTCCTCCTCCAGCGGTACCACAAGGTGGTCGATTATGCCATCGTCGTGCCGAAGGAGCTCCTCGAGCAGGCAGAGACGATGCGGGCGATGTTCAACGTTCTCCTCCTGCTGATCGCGGGGATCTCGCTCCTCGTCGGCGGCATCGGGATCATGAACATCATGCTCGCGACCGTCACTGAGCGCACCCGCGAGATCGGCATCCGCCGCGCCCTCGGGGCGACGAAGGGGGAGATCGTTCAGCAGTTCCTCTGGGAGACGGTCGTCCTCTCCGGGACCGGCGGTCTCCTCGGGGTGCTGTTCGGTTTTCTCTGCGGCCCGACGGTGAACGCCGTCCGCTTCGCGGTCCGGACGTCGCTGCCGGAGGTGTGGTCGGCGCTGCCACCGAACATCCGCAACCTCGAGCCACGCCTCGCCCCCTGGTCGATCATTGCCGCATTTGCGATCTCCGTCGGTGTGGGGATCGTGTTCGGGATCTATCCCGCCCGTCGGGCGGCGAACATGGATCCGATCGAGGCGCTCCGTCACGAGTGAGGTCCGGATGCCCCCGCAGCAAGCCCTGACGCCCAATGCCGGCCCGCCCCCCCGCGATGTCGTCGCCGCGATCCGTGGCGTGTCGAAGGTCTATTCCCTCGGCGGCCACGAGGTGAAGGCGCTCGACAACGTCTCGATCGATTTCCGGCAGGGGGATTACGTCGCGATCATGGGCTCGAGCGGCTCCGGCAAGAGCACGCTCCTGAATGTTCTCGGCTGCCTCGACCGGCCGACGACCGGCCAGTACTACCTTGCCGGCCAGGACGTGGCGGTGATGGACGACGAGACGCTGTCGCGGATCCGCGGCCGCTACCTCGGTTTCATCTTCCAGTCGTACAACCTCATCCAGCAGTTGAGCGTCGTGGAGAACATCGAGGTTCCCCTCTCCTACCAGCGGCCACCGATGCCCGGGGGGCGGGAACGCTGCCTCAAGCTCGCCGAGCTCGTCGGCCTCTCGAAGCGCCTCGGCCATCGCCCGACGGAGCTCTCCGGTGGCCAACAGCAGCGCGTCGCCATCGCCCGGGCGTTGGTCAACAACCCGCATGTGATCCTCGCCGACGAGCCAACCGGCAACCTCGACACGGCGACGAGCCACGAGATCATGGATCTCCTCGACGCCCTCAACAAGGCGGGGCGGACGATCGTGATGGTGACCCACGAGAACGACATCGCCCAGCGTGCCCGCCGGATCGTCCGGCTCCGCGACGGGCGGATCGAATCGGTCGCAGAGGTCCACCGTGAGGCGCTTCCGGTGGCGGGGCTGACCTCCTCCGTCAGGCCCGGCTAACGCTTTCACCGGCGTCGATTCGAGCGGATCAGGCAGCCGACCGGGGCGGTTTCGGTCGTTTCCGGGAGCTTTCCGGCGAGCACCGCGGCGACCGCCTCCTCGACATACCGCTTCCCCACGCCCGAGCCGTCGGGGGAATCGTCCCACGCCCCCATGTAGGCGATCCGCCGCTTGGCATCGAGGACGAAGCATTCCGGGGTCCGTGCTGCTCCGAACGACTTCGCCACCTCCTGCGCCGGATCCGCCAGGTAGGGAAAGTGGAAGTTCTTCTCCCTGGCCCTGGTCTTCATCGCCTCGAGGGAGTCTTCGTCGATCTGGTTGGCATTGATCGCGACGACGGCGACGCGCCCCCCGGCGGCGGCGTAGTGCGTGGCGAGGTTGTTGATCCGATCCTCGTGATCGACCGCGTACGGGCAGCCGTTGCAGGTGAAGACGACGACCACGGCCTCGTGGTCGGCAAGCTCTTCCCAGCCATGTTCGCGGCCATCGGTGCCGACGAGCCCCGTCCAGGGGGGAACGACGTCACCGATCGCCCGGTCGGGGTTGAAGGTGCCCGCATCGGCACCGGTTAGGGTGAGGAGCAGCAGGCAGGCGAGCGATTGCAACGCGATGGCCAGACGGAAGACAGCAGGCTCAAGCGGCATCGGAGGTTCCCGGAGCGACGAAGCCAGCGCCCCCCCTGAGTCGTCGGCGACTCGCGGGGGGCTACGGACGCGCTTCCAGGATACCGCATCAGATCCAGGCACTAAAACCGGCGAGCTCCTCCGACGGATCGCAGTCCTGATGGGCCCGGTGGAGCACAGCGGCGAGCGTCACCGATCCCCCCTCGGTCTCGGACACTTCGTGGAACTCGCTGGGGTGGTCATCGGCTTTCTCACCATAGACATCGTGCATGCCGGCGATGGCGGCAAGATATTCGTTGAAATGCGGATCCATGACGAGGTCCTCCATGACAGTCGCGGCCAATCGAGTCAGGGCGAGCTTGTCGCCCGGTCAATGATACGCAGCTGGCCCGCGATGGGTCGGGGGACGGCCGGAGCGGGTCGACGAAGGGGCCCAACGGCAGAAGGTGGGGGAGAGGCGAAAAATGGCCAGCTCCGCGGGCGATCCCCGCCGGGCCTGACCTGCCCACCGCCAGCGGCTATAACGCCCAGACATGTGGGGCGAACGCTCCACCGCTCGTATTCCGGCCCAGGTAGCTCCCATGCAACTCGGCTTTGTCAGTGCCATTCTTCCCGAGCTCTCCCTCGAGGAGGTCTTCCGCACCGCGGCCCAGACCGGCTACGAATGCGTCGAGCTGATGTGCTGGCCGCCGTCGGCGGCCGAGCGCCGCTATGCCGGCGTGACGCACGTCGCGGTCGACGGCTTCTCGGCGGCCGATGCCGAACGGGTCAGCGCTCTGGCGGCCGAGGCCGGGATCGGGATCAGCGGCTTGGGTTACTACCCCAATCCACTCGCACCGAACGAGGCTGAGGCGCTCGCCGCGACCGAGCATGTTGCCAAGGTGATCCGGGCCGCCGGCCAGCTCGGCATCGGGCGGATGAACACGTTCGTTGGCCGCGATTGGACGAAGTCGGTCGACGACAACTGGCCCCGGTTCCTCCAGACCTGGCGGCCGCTGGTCAAGCTCGCCGAGGATTGCGGCGTGCGGATCGGCATCGAGAATTGCCCGATGTCGTTCACGCGCGACGAATGGCCGGGGGGAAAGAATCTCGCCACGAGCCCGAAGATCTGGCGGCGGATGTTCTCCGACATCCCCAGCCCCGCCTTCGGCCTCAACTACGATCCCTCCCATCTGGTCTGGCAGCAGATGGATCCGGTCCACCCGCTCGTCGAGTTCGCCGATCGCCTCGTCCATGTCCACGCCAAGGATGCCCGCATCAACCGCCAGGCCCTCGACGACGTCGGCATCCTCGCCACGCCGCTGGAGTACCACATCCCGAAGCTGCCGGGCCTCGGCGACGTCCCCTGGGGAAGGTTCTTTGCCGTGCTGGGGGAGGTTGGCTACCGCGGGCCGGTGTGCGTCGAGGTAGAGGATCGGGCCTACGAGGATTCGCTTTCCGGCCGCCGCGCGGCGCTCCAGCAATCGCACGACTTCCTCCGCACGCTCCTCGCCTGGCGGGCGCCGGTCGACGGAGGCGAGGCATGAGCGATCGGCAGCCGTTGCTCACGGCGGAGCAGTGCAAGGGGGTGGCCGGGATGATCGATCATGCCCTCCTCGACCCAACGCTCGGGCGGGCCGGGCTGGAGGCCGGCTGCCGGCTCGCCCGAGACTATTCCGTGGCGAGCGTCTGCATCGTGCCGTGGGCCGTGCCGCTGTGTGCCGCGATCCTCGCCGGCTCGGACGTGCGTACGAGCACGACGATCGGCTTTCCGCACGGTGCCAACGCGACGGCGACGAAGCTCGCCGAAGTGCGCCGGGCCCTTGCCGACGGCGCTACCGAGCTCGACATGGTGGTCAATCTCGCCTGGGTGCTCGACGGCGCTTGGCAGGCCGTCGGCGATGAGATCGAGGCGATCACCGCCGCCACGCACGACGGTGGGGGCAAGCTCAAGGTGATCTTCGAGAATGCCTGTCTCGTTGACGCCGAGAAGATCCGCCTGTGCACGATCTGCGGGAAGGCCGGGGCCGATTGGGTGAAGACCTCGACCGGATTCGGACCCGGCGGCGCGACCGAGGCTGACGTCGTTCTGATGCGCCTTCACGCCCCCACCGGGTGCGGCGTGAAGGCGGCCGGCGGGATCCGCGACCTCGATGCGCTGTTGAAGTTTCGCAGCCTGGGGGCCGATCGCTGTGGCGCCTCACGAACCGGCGCCATCGTCGACGAGGCCCGGCACCGGGCCGGGCTTCCGCCGATCGCCGGGGAGAGCTGACCGTCGGCCGCCGGGCCTGGGCCCGATCACATCGCGCGGAACTCGCGTTCGGTGCGGCTGATGATGTCGTCGTCGCCCACGACCTTGTCGAGAAACGGCCGGCAGGGATAGCCGTTCTTGTATTCGTCCTGAAGCGCCTCGGCGAAGGCGCCGGAGTCGATCTCCCCGAGGATCGCCCGCATCTGCTCCCCCATCTGCTCCCGGTCGATCGACAGGGCTCGCGTCATGCCGCCAAAGGAGGCGGCAAAGCCGTGGGAGAGCGTGGAGGGGAGGAAGCCGTCGCGGGCCATCTGGGCGAAGGTCTCCGACATCTCCCCCGAAAGGTAGAGCTCCATGAGGAGGCCCAGCGGCGGCAGCCCCGCTTCGGTGCCGACGTGGAACGCCGACAGGAGCGCCGCCCCCATCCAGGGGCCGAAGGCCTGTTCGACGAACAGATCGAGGACGACTTCCTGTTTGGCCGTCATCTCGAGCGCGCCGAACTTCAGGCAGCCGCCGGCGGAGGCGAGGGCGAGGACGAGCTCGCGCGCCTTCCCCGTGGCGTCGTGCTCGACTCCCAGATAGGCCATGTAGCCGCGGCCGTCGACCGTGCGCTGCCGGATCGCCTCGCCGCCCATCCGAGGCGCGAAGAGGAGGACGTCGACGCCTGGCGGGGGCGTGACGAGGCCATAGGCGAGGGCGTAGCCGGAGGCGAAGACGAGCGCCGAGCCGGGCCGCAGACGAGCGCCGATGGCCGGCATAGCCTCCGGCTGAACCTCGTCGGGGAGGAGCATGAGGGCCAGATCGGCCCGGGCGGCGGCTTCGACCAGCGGCAGGACTTCGAATCCATCGGCGCGGGCCCGCGCTGACGATGGCTCGTCGTCACTGCCGACGATAACGGTGGCAGGGATGGTGCCGCTGCCGACGGCGTCGCGCAGATTGAAGCTCAGCGGCTGGCCGAGGAGGCCATAGCCGAGGATCGCGATCGTCTTTCCATGGAGGATGGAGGGATCGGCGTCGCGGTCACGAAACAGGCGCGGATGGGGGGCTGGCGGATTCAAGGTAAGCCTCGCGGTAACTCTCGAGCAACGGATCGACGAGCATGATGAACTCCCGCAGCCGCAGCGGGTTCATCCCGCGGACATGGATCCTCCCGGCGAGGAACGCCGCGCCGAGCGAGCGGCGACCGAAGGCGGCGTCCTCGAGCGTCGAGCGGGCCATGCGGACGACGAACGGCGCATGATCGACCGGGCTGGCGACGCAAAGGGCATCCTTCGACGCCGCCAGGCAGAGCTTCGTGTCGACGTCGGGGAACTCCCACTGGATGGTCGGCATCGCCGTGGCGAGCTTCTCCCGTTGCACCGGGGAAAGCTTCGTGTCGATCAGCGCGATCATCCGGGCGAGGATCGCCGTGAAATCGGCGGGAGCGGGGCTGGCCATGGCGGAAGCAGATCCAAAAGGCAGGGGGGATCCCGAGCCACTGGCCGCGGGAGGAGGGAGCGTAGCACACTCACCCCCGAACCGGGGACAGCAGTCTTCGGCGGTGTCCCCGGGCCGCGGAGGGGCGGAGGGGATCAGGGAGCCTCGAGAAACCAGCCGCCAATCCGCGTGGCTTCGACCGGCTCCGGTGGCATGGCCTCGCCGGTGATCTGCCAGATTGCCCAGTACGAAGCGATGCCGCTTTCGACGAACATCGTGTCGCGCTTGGCGAAGGCGCGGAGCGTCTCGAGCTGCGACTCGGCCTTGAACCGTCCCAGCCCCACGGCCGCCATCCAGCGGACGATGCCCGATTCCGGCGGCAGGCTCGCAACATCGGCAAGCCGTTCGGCGAACGCCGGCGCCAGGTCGCAATCTGGCTCGTTCTCGTGGATCAGCCCGAGCGCCCAGAAGGCCGACGAGCGGGCCCGGTTGTCGATCTGCGCCTTGGGGACATACTCCCGCAGGAGCGGATCGGCCTCCCGGTAGCGGAGGATGCCGAAGAGTTGGTGGAGCTGCTGGGCCTGGCGGCCGAGCTTGGCGAGGGCTTCCGGCGACGCCTGCCCCTGGAGCTTCTCCCGGAGCTTCGTCGCGTAGGCGAGCAGAGGGGGAAGCGTCTCGGCGATCCCGAGCTTCCGCAGCCCCCAGGCGGCGCTCACGGCTACCTCGTCGCGGTCGTGATCGAGCAGGGCGATGAGGCGCTCGGCAACCGGCTCGTGATCGAGGTGGCCAAGGAGAAGTGCCCCCTGCTCAAGCGCCCGCCACTGATCCCCACCGAGGGCGCTGACCCCCTGATCGATGACCGGCTGCCGAAGAGCAGCTTGGGCGCCGAGATCGGCGAGCGTCCCGGCCACAAAGCGCCGCAGGGAGGGATTGCGGTCGCCGAGGAGAGGCCCGAGACGGCCGATGGAATCGGCATCGCCGGGGCGGGCGGTGAGACGGGCGGCGAGGTGCCGCTGGCCGGCATCGGGGACGGTGAGGACGTCGTGGGCGATCGCGAGCGCCGCCGCCGGATCGATCGCATCGAGTCGCTCAAGCGCCAGGGTGGCCACCGCGGGCTCGGGGTCGGTGGCGAGGTCGCGGAGGAGAACAGTCGTGGCGGCGCCCGAGTGACGCTCGAGGAGCGCCACGGCGAGGATCCGCCCGAGCGCCGCCGGGCCGGTGGGGGGCGCAGCGCCGGCGGCGGTCGCCGCCAGACTTTCGGCCGCGTCGACCAGCCCCGCATCGCTCACGCTCCCCAGCGCCCGCGCCGCCGCGAGCCGGACTTCCGGGGGAAGATCACGGTCGGCGACGAGCCTGCCGAGTGGCGCCGCGGCGCGCGGCTCGCGGACGGTGCCGAGGGCCTCGATGGCGAGCAAGCGCAGGCCGGCGGGGAGGGCGGAATCCTCGATCCGGGCGAGCCAGCCGTCGCGGCTGGGGAGATGGTCCCAGCGAGCCAGGGCCGGCTCGACGAGCCTGGCGACGAGGAGGCCGTCGCGCTCGGCGGCCGTGGCCAGTTCCGCAGCAGCGGAGGAGGCGTCGAGGGCCACCAGGGCCCCCGCCGCGGCGCGTCGCAGCTGCGGATCGGTCTCCTCGGCGAGGGCCTTCGTCAGCCGCGGAATGGTCACTTCGAGCCCCTCCATCCCGCGCCCGCGCGCCAGCCGGATCGTGTCGATCGCCAGCCGGCGCGGCTCGGCATCGGGCCGGTCAAGGGCCTGCTCCCAGAGCGGGAGGAGCTTCTTCGAGAACGTCGCCGTCTCCGGCGGGATCGTGACGAGGGGATCGAGTTGCTGGGCCTGGTCGACGGCCAGTTCGGTCGCGGCCGACGGCGACGCAACGGAGGCCATGCCAAGGCAGACAAGGCAAACAAGGCACGCGAAGCAGACAAGCGCGGCGCCCGCGGAGCGCCCCCTGCGGGGCGTGCGAAACGACGGCGGCAACGGGCAGTGGATGGGCATGGCGACCGTGCGGTTCATTCGGGGCGGAGGAGCCGCCACACCTGGAGGGCATAGACGATGAGGGAGGCCACGCAGATCGTGCCTGCGATCCTCCAGGCGATCGGGATCAATTCATACTGCGTGAACCCCGGCATCCCGATCACGCTCAAGGCGGCCCCCAGCGGGGTGATCGAGAGCGCCCCGCGGACAACCTGCTCGCCGAAGGGATCGCCCCGGAAGGCCCATATGACCAGCGGGCCGAGGTAGAGGATCATGAGGACGACGTAGACGGTGACGGTGGCGGCAGCCGTCCGCGAGTGGAAGGCGCCGATCGCCGCCGACAGGGCGAGCGTCATCGCCACCGCCAGGAGCACCGACACCAGCGCCAGCATGACCTGATTCCACATCGTGGGCTTGATCGTCGTCATCACGAGATAGCCCGGGAGCGTGGCGGCGAGAACGAGGAGCATCGTCCAGGCGACGCTCGCCAGCTTGCCGCTGGCGATCCGCCAGCCGGAGAGCGTCGTCGATTGCAGCAGGCTCCATCCCCCTCGCTCCCGTTCCGAGGCGATGAGGCCAGCGGCCAGACTGGGGGTGAGGAGAACAACCAGCCCAATCTGGAGAATGACGAGCAATCCGCCGATCGTCTCGACGCCCCAGTCCATCGTGCCGTTGGTGGCGGCGAGCGTCATCAGGAGCGACACGACCGCGCACCCCGCCGCCAGCCGCAGCAGCCAGTGGAAGCGACCGAAGCGGCGCGTGCGAAATTCCTTCACCATGATCGGATTGAGAAACACCGGGATCCCCGCCTTGCGCCGCTGCGGATCGACGAGGAACACCAACCGGCGAACGATCCGCACCCACAGGGACTGGTCGTCGGTGATCGTGCCGGCGTCGCGGGAGCGGTCGAAGAGCCGGTGATCGAGCTGGAGGATCGTCGCCACGGCAAGCACGGCGGCCAAGCCGAGCCCACCGACGATGAATTGCCACACCCCTGCATCCTTCTCGAGCAGGCCCCCGCCGACGGCGCCCCCCTGGCCGACGAGGTGCATGACGACCGGCAGCGGCGAGAGCCGGCGGAGCCATTCGGCGATCGTGGCGTACAGGCCGGTAGTGCCGCGCGTCAGGGCGTGTGGGGCGAGGGTCAGAAAGGCGACGGCGAAGACCAGTCCGTAGGTAACGCGGACGGCCGCATCGGGGGAGGTGGCGCGCGTACTCACGAGGAGGCCGATGGCGATCGAGAGGATCGCCATGACGACGATCACGGCGTAGAGCAGAGCGATCTGCTGCCAGGGATCGACCCCCCCCATCGCGTAGACGGCCGCGGCGGCGGGGAGTGTCGTGCAGAGAACGAGGCCGGCGAAGGCGAGGACGCCGAGAAACTTCCCCGTGTAGATCCCGACGGCAGAGATCGGGGAATTGAAGAGGAGGAGGAGGGTCCCCTGGTTGCGCTCCCGGACAATGCTCGAGGCCGGGAAGGCGGGAACGAGGAGGAGGACACCGCCGAGGAGCGCCGCGGCGAAGACGAGGAACGCCCCGCGCGAGCCGGCCCCGGAGAGGTCGACGATCCCCCCGGCCGGCCAGCGG
>JBAWVV010000144.1:0-10167 GCA_037147115.1 Planctomycetia bacterium
GGGGATGCCCGTCGTAGCGCTCGCCCCCAAGCCGGAGGCCGTGCCATACGCCGAAACACCGGAGAGCCCGTCGGCCCGGGCGCTCCCCGGCGGCACCAGGACGACAGCCGCGATCAGAGCGACTGAGCAACGGATGAAACAGCCACGGCACATCGCAGAATCTCCGGCACGAATCCCCCGGACCACATCCTTCCCATCGATCGCCGCCGGCCACCGAGGCCGCATCGAAACCAGGAGGGCGTCACGGTCGACCGGACCGGCAGGGGGATGGGCCGCGGGCCCAACGTCGCTTTCCCAGGTTGCCAAGGAACCGGGCTGTCGGTGAGCGAGGGAGCCGGGGAACGGCTCACGCAGTCGTCAGTCCGAGCCGGCGCGCGACGGAGCCGATCGAGAGCCCCTGAACGAGGATCGAGAACACGACCACCGAGTAGGTGAGCGTCAACACCGTGTCGCGCTCGGGGCCGGGCGGAAGCGAGAGGGCCAGCGCGACCGAAATCCCGCCACGGACGCCGCTCCAGGTGAGGAGCCAGCCGGCGCGGGGCGGCAGTTGGAACCAGGCCGGGAAGCAGAGGACAGGGAGCCCGACGACGAGAAACCGCGACAGGAGCGCGAGGATCACCGCGCCGACGGCGGCCCATGACAATCCTGGGCTGTAGTGGATGACAGCAAACTCTAGCCCGATAAGGACAAAGAGGACGCTGTTGAGGATCTCGTCAAGGAGGTGCCAGAAGAGGTCGAGGCGCTCGCGGGTGATCTCACTCATCGACCATTGCCTCCCCTCGCTGCCGACAAGGAGGCCGACGACGACCATCGCCAGCGGCCCGGAGGTGTGGAGCCGGTTGGCCAGCGCGTAGCCGCCGATGACCGTGGCGAGCGTGATCAGCACCTCGACCCGGTAGTCGTCGATCGACGCCAGCACCGCATTCGCGCCACAGCCAAGGACGAGGCCGAGCGCGACGCCCCCGACGGCCTCCTGGACGAAGAGCCCGATCCCCTCGCGCACCGTCGGCGGGCTGCCGGAGTGGAGCATGTCGAGAAGGAGGGCAAAGAGGACGACGCCGACGCCGTCGTTGATGAGCGATTCACCGGCGATCGTCGACTCGACGTCGCGCGAGACGTGGGCCGATTCGAGGATCCCGAGGACTGCGACCGGATCGGTGGGGGAGATGAGGGCCCCGAAGAGCAGGCAGTGAACCAGCGACAGATCATGGCCAACCAACCCGAGCAGCCAATGGCAACCGTAGCCGACGATCAGGGTGGAAAGCGCCGTGCCAACGATTGCGAGAAGGCCGATCGGGCGCGCCAGCCTGGCGAGCCGAGCGGGATCGACATGGAGCGCCCCGGCGAAGAGGAGCACCGACAACATCCCCTCCATGAGCACGTCGGTGAAATCGATCGAAGCCAGCAGCGCCAACTCATGACTGACCGGTTCGGTGACGCCCAGCCGGTCGAGCCCGACGATCCCCAGCGACACCAGCAGCGCGATCGCCATCACGCCGATCGTCGGTGGCCAGCGGAGAAACTTCCGGTTCAGCCAGGCAAAGGCGGCGGTCAAAACGAGGAGGACAGCGACAATGTCGAGCATGGTTCAGGCGTTCTTCGTTTCAGACCGCGCAGTGGCATCGCCGTCGGCCACGCCATCACCCTGATCGCGCTGGCCGACCCGCTTCCGCCGGGCGAGGAATCCGCAGAGCGTCAGCCCGGCGAGGGCGACCGCCGCCGCCGCCGCCGCAATCACCGGCCCGGTCACCAGCGGCCTCGGCGTCGTGGCGGGATGGTCGGGGATCGTCGAGGGCACCGGTTGGAGGGTGGGTGGAATCGTGGTCGGCATCGTGTCGACCGACGCGAGCCGGGCGGTGATCCGATCGGCTTCCTGGGTGTCACCGAGCTTACCCCGGACGCGGGCGAGGGTCGTCAGGGCCCGCTTCGTGTAGGGATGCTCAAGCCCAAACTGTTCCTCGTAGATCTTCGCCGCCTGCGAGTAGTGCTCCGCGGCGGCAGCGAGGTCACCGACGTTGTCGGCGACGATGCCGAGGCCGTTGTGGGCGGCCGCCAGATACGCGCCCCCCCCTTCCGCCTCACCGCCGAGCGCGGCGACTTGTTGTTCGAACGCTTGCCGGGCACCGGGCCAATCCTCGAGACGGGCCCGCGCGGTGCCGATCTTCCCGAGTGTCGTGGCGGTGTTGATCGCCTTCGAGCGCGGATCGATTCGGCCATCGTCGGCAAGCATCGAACGGGCCCGATCGAGGGTGACCAGCGCGTCGCTCCAGCGGTCGAGTGCCATGAAGCTGTCGCCGAGGACCGTCAGCGCGTTCCAGTCGCTGCCCGGGCCGACGAGGGGCGCGGGAGCCTCGAGCGAACGGGCGAACGGGGCGAGTGCATCGATCGCTTCCTGGGGGCGCCCCAGTCCGTAGCAGGCCTGCCCCTTCAGAATGAGCAGCGTCAGGACCTCGCGATCGTCCTCCCCCTTCGCCGCTACGAGCGGCCCGAGGGCTTCGTCGACGACGCGGAGGGCCTCGACAAACCGTTGGCTGCGAAGGGCGATCACAGCGGCCCGCGCAGCGCCCGCCCCCGCGTTGATCTCCCCGGCCTTGTCGGCGGGAGTCTGGGCCATGACCGGCAGGGCGAAGGCGCGGACCATCGCCACGGTCACCAGGAGCGACGACCAGCGACGGCGGATCGCGGGCCTGCCCGATGCCATCCGGGCGCGGTACGACCGTTCGCACAACCGATCCATGGAGAGCCTTTCGCTGACCGGCCGAAGCCGTAGCCGGGGAAGAAAACGGGCTGGGAAACACCTGCACGCGGCGGTCTGGGGTGCCCCAGGAAAACCGTTTATAGGGAAATCGACTCCAGACGTCGGCGCCAACAACCCGCCGGCCGGGCCGCTCCCCGACCGGGTACGATGTCGTAGGCTCCGTTCCCGTCTTGCCGTCGGCCCCGACAACGCTCCCACACGAGGCGATGCTGTGCCCCCGCACCCTCCGCGCAAGCCCCAATCCTGCGTCGAGATCCTCACCCGGCTCGGCACGAAGGCGAACTGGGACGATTACCTTGCCCGGATCGCCGCCGCGGCGGAGGACGAAACCGCCACCGCAGCCGACAGCCCGAAGACCGCGGAGGAACGGGAAGCCCGGGAGACCAGCGAAGCGAGTCAGATCGCCGAACTGCGGCGCCGGCTCGGTCTCGACTGACGCGACGTCATCCCTCCGAAGCAGCCCCCGAGTCGAGACGCTCCGACCGGGGGCCGCCAACTCACGGGCCGCGGCGAAGGAACTCAATCAGATCGGCGAAGTCCTGCGGATCGAGGGCCTGTTCGAAGCCCTCGGGCATGAGCGACTTCCCCGTTCCCCGCAAGGCTTCGATCGCCCCGCGGGGAATCATCTCCATCTTCCCCTCGGCGAGCGTTAGCTGAACGGCCGAAGGCGACTCTCCGCTGACGAGCCCCGTGAACGCCACGCCATCCTTCGTCACCACCGCCACCGCGGCGTATTCGCCCGTCAGCCGTCGGTTGGGATCGAGGATGTCCTCGAGGAGTTGGCCACGCGACTTGCCCTGCATTCCGGCAAGGTCGGGCCCGACCCGCGTGCCAACGCCCCCCGACCGGTGGCAACCGCTGCAATGCCTGACAAACAGCCCCCGACCGCGGTTGCCATCACCGCTCGCGGGGAGCCCCGCTTCGACCACCACGACCACACCCATCCGGTCGGCGCTGGCGACGCCCCCGAGGATCGCCCCGAGCCGGGCGCGGACCTCCTCGGGCGTCGTGTCGCCGGTGAGGATCGTGCGTCGGGCCTCCGGATCGATGTCGCCTGGGCCGACCTCGCCGCTTTCCAGCGCCGCCGCGAGGCGAGGAAGCCCTGCCGGGGCGAGCGATGGGGCCGAGAGGGCCTCGAGCATCGACCGGCGTACCGCGGGGCTCGCGGCGGGCCAGGCGGTGAGGACGCCCTCGGCCACCCCGACCGGATCGCGCCCCCGCAGGCCGCGGAGGAGGAGCGTTGCCTCCTCGACGCCGATCGGCTGGGCCAGCCGCCCGAGAAGGATCTCCGTCGCATCCGCGGAGGGATCGAGGCGAAGCAGCGCGAGGGCATCGCTGCGATCTTCCCGGCCGTCACCGGCGACGAAGTCCCGCGCGCGGGCGAGCCAGGCATCGAACGGTCGACCACCGAAGTGGGCGGGCGCGTCAGCGGCACCGGCCGACGTCCTCCCCTCCACCCATCCGGCAACCAGGGCGAGTTGCCCGGCCCGATCGAGGTCGCTCGTCGCCACGACCTCCGAAAGAGGCCACGAATCGCCCGTTGCGTCGTTCCGACCGCAGGCCTCGGCGAGACCGCGGAGGATGCCCGGCCGTGTCCGGGCACGCTGGTCAGCGGCCGCGAGAAACGCCACGACCCCAGCCGCCCCCTCCTCGGCCACACAGATCACGGCCCGATCGACCCATGGATCGGCCGGCCCGGTGGCGACGACCTGGGCGAGGATCGCCCCCCGCTCAACCCCATCGAGCGACTCCACCGCCAGCGCCACGTCGAAGCGGATGGCTGGATCGGGATCGGCGGCCAGACCGAGCGCCACGTCGCACAGCCCCTCCCCGGCGGTGTCGAGGCGGCGGCGCGCTTCCACGCGCGACAAAGCCCGTTGGTGCTTGGCGATATCTTCGCGGCGGCGCGGGGCGTCATGCTCCGGGCGCACCCGCCAGATCCGCCCCCGGTCCTTTCCCTCGTCCCAGTCGACGCCGTCACGCAGCTCGGCCCGGACGAAGTCGGGATGCTCGACAAAGCGCCGGTAGAAGTCACAGATCCACAGCGCCCCATCGGGGCCGGTCACCGTGAACACCGGCCGGAACCAGGAATCGCGCGAAGCGAGAAACTCGCGAGTCTCCTCCCCGGCAGGCCGGCGGGCCTCGAAGGCCACGCCGATAGGAACGAGCTCCCGACGATGGACGAGGTTCAGCAGCGGCTCGCAGACGTAGGCGCATCCCGCGGGGAGGAGGCGCGATCCCCGGTCGATCGAAAGCCCGCAGCTGGCGTTGAAGGCGTCGGTCGGCTCGCGGTTGAAGGTCATCGGCGTGGCGCTGATGGGGAAGAGTCGATTCTGTTGGAGCGGATCCTCGAGGACCTCCATGTCGCCCGGCGGCGCCGCGAGGGGATGGCGGGCAGCGACGTCGAGCGGGAAGACGACCTGGCGGATCGGCGCCGTGTTCCAGTTGCTGAAGCGCTGGCCCTGGGCATCGAAGGCGAGGCCGAACTGGGAGAACCCCGCCACCGCCTCGACCTCACCGGTGTCGGGGCGGAAGCGGAGATCGTGGCGATCGATCGAGACGGCCGGGGCTTCGGGGCGCCGCGGCGACGTGATCGAGCCGCCACTGCGGCCGTTGGCGGCATACACCCAGCCGTCGGGGCCAAAACAGAGGCCATTGACGCGGAGCTGCTGGTTGCCTGCCTGGAAGCCGGTGAGGATCACCTCACTGGTCTCGGCCACGCCGTCGCCGTCGCGGTCGGCGAGATGGAGGATGTCGGGGGCGGCCGTGACCAGGAGTCCCCCGTTCCAAGCCAAGAGACCGTTGGGGAACGGAAGCCCCGCGGCGAAGATCGTCCGGGTGTCGATCGTCCCGTCGTCATCGGCGTCGGTGAGCATGACGATCCTTCCGCCGCCGTCGCCGTTGGGATAGTCGCTCATCTCGGCCACGAATAGCCGGCCGTCGTCATCCCAGCAGATCGCCACCGGATCGAAGACGAGCGGTTCGGCCGCCACAAGCTCCACGACATGCCCCGGCACCACCTCGAAGCAGGCCTGCGAATCGGCCGGTGACAGCGGCCCCTTTGCTTCCGCGGCGCCGGGGGATCCCGCGGCGTTGGCGGATCCCCACAACACGATCGCTGTCGCGAGCTTGAGTGCCAGAAACAGGCGGGCCATGTTCATCGCGCCAAACCTCCTCCGTTCCCCGGCTCCAACGCCTGTTGACGCCCCTCGCTCCGGAGCTCCTCATGAAGCCGCTCGAGCTGGCTCACGGCCGTCGCCACCATCCGCTCGCCGGTGCCCGGCTCGCCGTAGCTGTGGTGGCCGGTCCAGGTCTGGTAGCCGCCGAGCTCATGCCCCCTCGAATCGGGGATGTAGCCGACCCAGTCATTGGAGAGCTCCGCAATGAAGGTGTGGCGAAAGGGGCTCTGCCGCTTGATCTCCTGACCGAGCACGGTGAAAAACTCCGCCGGCACGCCCACGATCGCCACGTCCCCGATGGCGAGCGTCTGGATCGACGTCGTGCGAGTCTCCCCTTGGTGCGGCGCGATCTCGGCCCGCTGCGTGCGGAAGACCAACGCGATCCCCTCGGCCGCCTCCTCACTCCCCACCCGCTTGCTGCAGTAGCCCTTCACCGCCTCCTCCTCGGCCGATTCGTCGAAGACGCGCACGCGGAACTCAAACGGCTCCTTGATGGCATCGAGCCGATGAACCGGGCGCGGCGTGGCTGTGATCCGCGCCCGATTCACCGCCTCCTTGATCCGGATCACCATCTCCGCGGGGGGAACGGTGAGGTTGTGCGTCGAGCCGGAGGCTCCCTGGAGGAAGACGTGGTGCCCCCCCTGCTCCGCCTCGAGTTCCTGCGCGGCGAGTCCATAGAACGCCGGGGATCGTTTTCCCCCTTCACGGCTTCCGATGCAGTGGGTCGAATGGTTAAAGAGCGTCGCCACCGGTTTCCCGTCGGCCGTCTCAAAAGCCATCACCGGCAGCTCGGGATCAAAGGGACCGGTGGGGCGGACGGCGTCGTCGCGGTTGCCGATCCAAAAGATCGTGCCGTCCCCCAGCAGGAT
Organism: Planctomycetia bacterium; assembly: GCA_037147115.1. Classification (GTDB taxonomy): domain Bacteria; phylum Planctomycetota; class Planctomycetia; order Pirellulales; family UBA1268; genus QWOP01. The sequence continues at coordinate 6,807 of JBAWVV010000144.1, forward strand.
CCGGCTGTTCTGGCCGACGCTCGACTCCTCGCCGAGCCGGTAGCGGAGCCGACAGTCGGGGTGGGCCGCGAGCGCGGCGTGGGCCGCGATCACCGCATCGGCGATCGACGTGGCGAGCCCCTCCACGAACCGGGGATCGCGCTGGTAGCCATGGACGCGCGTCGCCGACGGGGCGGAGTGGGTGTGGGTGGCATGGACGAGGACTCGCTCTGGCGGGATGCCCGTCGCCGCCTCGATCTTCGCCAGTGCCGGATCGACGAAATCCTTTTGCACGAAGAGCACATCGCAGGAGCAGATGGCGATCTTTTCATCCCCTCGGGCAAGCACGATCGCCGTGGCCCGCAGCGGCGCCTCGGCGCCCTTGGCCTTCCAAGGATGGATCCCCCCGGCCATGTCCATGGTGTCGTCGGCCGGGATCTCAATCGCCGCGCTACCGACGCGGAGCGTCTCGGCGGCCTGGCACGGACCGGCAGAGAATGCCCCCCACCCGAGCCCCACCAAGCACCCCGCGATCTCGAGCCAGAAGCGTTGCCATCGTCGCATGCTCGTCATCCTTCTTCGCTCCGTTGGTCGGTCTCCTACCGGAAGACTCTCCCTGGCGGCGCCCTCCCCCCTGCGACGACCATGATACCGTTTCCGTTTCCCCCACACCCAACGGTTGCAGATCAGGACTTTGCCAGAGGAAGATGCCCCAGCGGCCGACAACCGGCAGCAGCACGATCGATGGCAACCTTTCCCGCCGCAATGCCGAGGCGGTCACAGCGGAGTCATGCAATGGCTTTTCGATGCCGTGGTGTACGGGCGGTTGGTGGGCGCGCCATCGTCGCTGGGGAACGACTCGAAAATCGCCACCTCCTGGCGACATTTGTCGTCACGAACCTTCTCAACGCCGGTGCTGGCTCGCTCCGTGAAGCAGTAACCCAAGCCAACGAAGCGGCCGGTGCTGACACGATCCGGTTCGCTCCGGCGCTGGCCGGAACGATCGTACTCGCCTCCGGCCAGCTCGACGTCATTGGGGGCCTTTCGATCGATGGCCCAGGCGCCGCCAAGCTGGCCGTGAGTGGCAATGACTCGAGCCGGATCTTCGCTTTGAAGGGGACCGAGGCGCGGCTCTCGATCGACGACATCACGCTTTCCAACGGAAGGGCGACCGTCCTCGACCCGGTCGGCCCCGGGCTCGTTCGCGGTGGGGCGATCCGCAACGACGGCGGTACGCTCGTCCTGTGGCGCGTCACCTTCAGCCGCAATTCCGCCGTTTCCGATCCCACCCAGTCGGGAGCGGCGGCGATCGTCGGCGGCGGAGCTGTGGTCAATTCCAGTGGGGCGATCCTCAGGGCTACCGACTGCACCTTCATCGGCAACACGGTCGAAGGGGGCACGCGCTACGCCTTCGGTGGCGCGATCGCCAATGTCACAGACGCCCGTGCCAGCCTCACCCGCTGCACCTTCATTGGCAACACCGCCACCAGCTCGACGGCCGCCCATGGAGGTGCGATCGGCAACTTCGGAGCGAGCCTGCTGGTTGTGAAGAACGGAACATTCTCCGGCAACGAGGCCCGTGGAGCGACCGGCAGCGTGGCTCCCGCCAGCGGCGGCGCGATCGCCACGCGGCCGGGGACGGTAAGCACAAGCGGCAGCCGCACGACGATTACAGCCGTGCAGTTCCGCGGCAACCGGGCCATCAGCGTCGGGGGCGGAGCCACGGGGGGAGCTTTGACGAATGTTGATTCTTCGCTCACGGTGAGCCGCAGTGGGTTTGTCGCCAACGAGGCCATTGCCGGAGTCTCGGGCGAGGCTTCCGGTGGTGCTATCGACGCTTCCTCGCTGTTCGGGGAGATCTCGCCGCTGACGCGCCTCGGCCGCTGCCGATTCGTGTCGAACCAGGCCGTGGGAGGTGCGGAAGGCTTCGCCACCGGTGGTGCGTGTGGCAACGGCGAAGGGACGATGACGATCGATCGGTCGTCGTTTGTTGGAAATATCGCGAGGTTGTCGTTGTCTCCTGCCGCCGGGAGCCCCGTCGCTCCCGCGGGCAGCGGTGCTTACGGTGGTGCGATTGCCAACGGCTCAACGCCCGCGTCGTCGGGTGAAGCCAACGCGACGCTCGTGCTCCGGTTTTCGAACGTGTCGCGCAACCACGCTGTTGCCGGCCCCGGGCGGACGGCCGCCGGCGGCGGACTTTTCAACGGAAATCTTGCCCCGGGAACTTCCCCAGTCGTCAGAACCGTCGCCAGCCGATTCGTTGCGAACACCCCGCCCGGCTTCGGCAGCGTTTCCGGGTAGGTCGACCCGCACACCGGAGCATCCATTGACGTAGACTATCCCTGGTCGCGGATCGTTCCTTCCGGTATTCATGAGACGTGGAGGTGCGGCATGCAGGTCAGGTTGTCCTCGCGGTCCCTGTCGGGTGTCCTCGCGGCGTGCCTTCTTTCGCCGCTGGTTTCCGTCGTCCCGGCGACGACGGCGATCGCCAGTCCGGTGTTTGACGACGAGCATCTCAACCACACCTTCCTCCACGGCTTGGCGGCGCTGGCCTCCTCCGACGCGATCCTCACCGGCGCTCGCGCCGAGGAGGAAGTGCTGGCGACGGTCGGCCGCGGCGTCTCGCTCCCGCTCGCCTCGACCCCCTGCCACCTTGGCGAAGCGAAGCCCCTCTACGACGCGGTGGTGCCGGCGGTCGTGGCCGTCTCGAGCGTCTACAAGTGCGAGCGCTGCAGCGACTGGCACCTGGGGGGCTCAGGGAGCGGTTGGGTCGTTTCCCCCGACGGCCTCGTCGTCACCAACCACCATGTCATCCAGCGTGACGCTGGCCACCGGATGGGGGTGATGACGGCCGACGGCGAGGTGTACGCGATCACCGCGGTCGTCGCGGCTGATCCGGTCGGCGATGCAGTCGTGGTGCGGATCGACACGCGCGGTCGCAAGCTCCCCTTCCTCGCGCTCGGCTCCTCCCCCGACTGCGGCACGGAAGTCAGCGTCGTCAGCCATCCGGTGGGGCGCTACTGGTGCCTGACCGAGGGGGTCGTGTCGCGGTTCCATCGCCAGCAGAAGGCGACGGGCGACGCGATCCCGGCCGTCGATGGCAATGCCACTGCCGCCGCCCATGCCCGGGCCCCGTCCGGGGTCAAGCCAGTGTGGATGAGCATCACCGCCGACTACACGATCGGCTCCAGTGGCGGCCCGGTGTTCAATCCCGCCGGCGAGGTCGTGGGGATGGTGTCGCGGACGGTGACAAGCTCGCAGACCAAACCTGAAAACACCACTCGCCGCCGGCCGCTCGCCGGCGAGACGATCGTTTTCAAAGACTGCGTCTCCACCGAAACACTCCACAAACTCCTCTCCGGCCACCCGCAGGCCGCCCCGG
>JBAWVV010000145.1:0-10149 GCA_037147115.1 Planctomycetia bacterium
CAACCGGGTCACATTCACGCTCGATCGGGCGATCACCGATCTCAGCGGGGTCACGATCTCGGGCGTGAACGGCACCAATTACGGCACGCCGACGGTGACGATCTCCGGCACGACCGTCACGCTCACGCTCGCGACTGCGATCGTCAACGCCGACAAGGTGACCGTCACGATCAACAACAGTCAGGTGACCGGCTGGACGCGGCGACTCGACGTCCTGCCCGGCGACGTCAACGACGATGGCATCGTCAACACGACCGATGCCACGACGGTGAGGAACTACTACACCGCCGGGATCAAGCCGCTGTACGCCCTCTACTTCCTCGACATCGACGGCAGTGGCACCGCGAATGTCTCCGACTATAATTTCATCCTCACCCGCAACGGCAAGAAGCTTCCGGTCTGATTTCGCTTCCTGTTCCCCGTCTTCGATTTTCCCCGCCCCTTTCCTCCCACCTCGGTTGATCTGGAGAACTCTCCCATGCCCCGGACCTGGCTGTCGCCGATTCGGCCTCTGGCGATCACAGCCGCCGCGCTCCTGACGCTGCTTGGCACCCCCCCCGGCGTTGATGCTGGCCTCGTCGTCGAGTTTCGCAACGTCACGGGCGGGCGTGAGGGAGGGACGGGAAGCTTCGAGGTGGTACTCGTGAGCAGCGATGCGCCCGTCGACATCTACGGCTTCGGCATGCAGATTGATATCGCCGGAACGAGCGTCAACTTCACGGGAGCAACAACCGCGACCACGGCGCCCTACCTCTTCAGCATCACCGGGAGCTATTCCTATGACGATCCCACGAACTTTCCGCTCGGCACGATCTCTAGCCCACCCCAGAGCATCTTGCTGGCCGACAGCACGGTGATCCCCGCTTATCAGACGGTGCCCTACACCGATCCCAACAACAGCCAAGTTACGATCACCGAGTGGGCGTTGGGCCTCGTGCTCTTCCGGGTGCCGTGGGACGTGACGCCCGGGGAATTCGTCCTCTCGGTCGACGATGGGGCGAGCACGTTCACGACCTACGGGCCCGCCGCGGGGGGGGGCGTGGACTACAACACCCAGATCCCCCTCCAGTTCACAAGCAACCCGTCGATCATCCTCGTCGTCGTCCCGGAAGCCACCCCCTCGATGCTCGCGCTCTCAGGGCTCGGTGTGGCGGGGGTCGGCTCGATCCTGTCACGGCGCCGGCGGATGAAGAGCCGCCGCGAAGGTCTTTCCTCAGTTCGCTGAAAACGAGGCTGCGTCGTCGGCTCCCGCGGCGGCCAGATCCGCCTCCTCCGCGCTCGTGGCCACGACATGGCCCCGTTCGGTTCAAAACCGAGAGACACCCGAGAGTGGCGCCGGCGTGGCGCTGCCAGCCACCAAGATCGCCGCCGTCGCAGCTCATCTGATCACGTTCATGCTCGCCCCGTCAGACCGCATCCGGCCGGGGGTGCTTCCACGGGGCGCGGTACTCGCGGGTCAAGTGGCCGTTGGCTTCGTCGTCGCCGACGACAATTCCCTCGCGATCGAGCGACAGGCTCCGGCCCAGACGCATCGAGACGTTGGCGAGGATGCAAGAAGCGCTCGAGAGATGCCCCTCGGCAATGTCGGCCACCGGCCTTCGCCCCGTCGCCCGGGCCTCGAGGAAGTCGAGCATGTGGCGCCGCGTCGCCGGCGCGGCGAAGGGCTCCGTCTCCTGGTGCGCGACATCTTCGGGATACTTCTCGCGCTCGTCGAGAAACTCCCCGTGCTCGGCCGGGCCGCCGTCCTTCGGCTTGAAATCCCACTTCGCCACGCTCAAGCGGAGCGTCCCTTGCGAGCCGTAGAGCGTCGCCCCCCACGGATAGTCGGGATCGGGGTTCTCGCCCCAGTTGCGCTGCGTCCAGACGACCTGGACGTCGCCATGATCAAACAGCGCCGTCTGCGTGTCGTGGAGCTTGACGTTCGAGGCCGGATTGCGGACAAGCGAGCCGCCCGAGGCTGAAATCCGCTCCGGCCACGAGAGGCCTAGAAAAAAGCGGACGAGGTCGTAGAAGTGAACGCACAGATCGCCCGTCTGCCCGTTGCTGAACTCGATCGTGTCGCGCCAGCCGCGGGGATGGATCTGGGGGTTGTAGGACACAAGCGGCGCCGGGCCACAGTACATCTCCCAATCGAGCGTCGCCGGCGCGGGCGCCGGCGGCGGGTAGGCCTCGCGCGTACCGTAGTAGCTGTGGATGTCGACCGCGGCAATTTTTCCCAGCCGCCCTGAGGCGATGAAGCGGTCGCGGGCGTCGAGGAGATGCGGGGTGCTGCGGCGCTGGAGGCCGACCTGGACGGTGCGGTCATGGAGCCGCGCCGCCGCCACCATCGCCCGCCCCTCGACAACATCGAAGCTGATCGGCTTTTGCACATAGACATCGGCCCCCGCCTCACAGGCGGCGATCATCGGCAGGCAGTGCCAGTGGTCGGGCGTGCCGACAAGCACGATCTCCGGCTGGGTGTCGGCGAGGAGCGTGCGGTAGTCGCCAAACAGCGACGGCGTGTTGCCGGAGGCCTGCCGCTTGGAGACGAGGGCCGCGGCGGCTTCGCGCATCGTGGTATCGACGTCACACAGTCCAACGACCTCCACCGGCACCACCTGCATGAGATGGAAGAGGTCGGTCTTTCCATACCAGCCGCAACCGACGAGCCCCACGCGGAGTGGCTTGGCTGGCTCTGCGGCAGCGGCCGACTCGGACCCCAGGGCGCCGATCGCGGCCAGCCCGATCCCGGTGTGAAGGAAATCTCGGCGCTGCATGACGGTGCTCCACGACGGTGGCTTCTCAGGCTGGGATGGCACTCGTCGCCCCCCAAAGCTTCAAGCCTACCTTCTCGCGCCGTCGGCAAGGAAAAGGAGAAAAAGGTGCCAGCCATTGCCATTTGGCGAATTGAGCGTCATGACGGGACTTCCAGGCAGGCCCATTTTGCTTGCGAAAGAGCCGTTGAACCACCTATTCTTACTCGTATGGTCATTCAGATGGACGTTCAAACCGAGCAGGAATTGCGGCGGCTCGCCGGCCGACAGGGGCGCGCGCTGGCTGAAGTCGTGGAGGCAGCGTTGCGGAGTTACATCGAAGCGGAAGCGATGACAGACATCGACTCCGCGGATGTCGCCGCCACTCAAAGCGCTCTGGTGGCAGAGTTGACCGGGATCGACAGACCAACAGAGGCTACGGAGGAGCCCGGGACCGAGAAGACAGCGCTCAAGCGTTGACGCGGCATCAGGAGAAACTCTCCGGGCACGCGGTGGCTTCGCGTCAGGCCGGTCGCAGCGTCGGGTACACTGCCGCCGGCACTGCGGGGCCTGGTGCATTGGTCCCGTGCCCCACCTTTTTGAGGAGTCTTCCCTGTGGTCCATCTTTCGTGGTTCGGTGTCTGGAGCGTCTGTCTGGGCGTGGCGGTCGGCTTGGCGATGTCGGTCTCCCCGATGTCGGTCTCTCATGGCGCCGATCCCTCCCACGGCCCCCGGATCGTGTTCCTCGGCGACTCGATCACCGAAGCCGGCGCCGGCCCCCATGGCTACGTGACGCTCGCCCGGCAAGCGCTCGCCGCGGCCACGCCCGCCGCCCCCCCGGAAGTGATCGGCGCCGGGATCAGCGGCAACCGGGTGCCCGATCTCCTCGCCCGGCTCGACCGCGACGTTCTCGCCCGCAAGCCCGATGTCGTCGTCATTTACATCGGCATCAATGACGTCTGGCACAGCCAGAATGGCGGCGGCACGCCGAAGGAGGAGTTCGAGAAGGGATTGCGGTCGCTCGTCGACAAAATCCGCGGCGTCGGGGCGAAGGCCGTGCTCTGCACCCCGACGGTGATCGGCGAGAAGCAGGCCGGCACCAATCCGCTCGACAGCATGCTCGATGAATACGCCGACATCACCCGCGGCGTGGCCGCCGCCATGAAGACGCCGCTCATCGATCTCCGCAAGGCGTGCGTCGCGCACCTCGCCGAGCACAACAAGGCCGACGCCAAGGAAGGGATCCTTACGACCGACGGCGTCCACCTCACCCCGGCCGGCGACCAGTTCCTCGCGGCGCGGATGGTGGAGGGGCTCACCGCGGCAGGCCTCGTGTCTGCCGGCACACCGCAGGAACATCAGAGGGTGCTGCGGCATGTGGTGATGTTCAAGTTCAAGGAGACGTCGACCGAGGCCGACGTCGCGCGGATCGTGAAGGCTTTTAACGCGCTTCCGGAACGGATCAAGGAGATCAGGGGCTTCGAGTGGGGCACCGACAATTCCCCGGAAGGGCTCCAGCAGGGGCTGACGCACTGCTTCTTCGTCACCTTCGCCTCGGAAGCTGACCGCGACGCCTATCTCCCCCACCCGGCGCACAAGGAGTTCGTCGATCTCGTTGGCCCGCATGTCGAGAAGGTGACCGTCGTCGACTACTGGTCCCAGCCGTGACTCGTCGGGCCGACTTTCTCAAAAGCCTCCCGGTTGCCGATGTCCTCGACGAGGTCGTGGCAGCATCACGGCCGCGCGCCGCAGGGGAGGGGGGAGCAGTCGTCGTCACGGCCCCCCCCGGCTCCGGCAAAACGATGCTCGTGCCGGCGGCGGTGCTCGACGACCTCCCGGCAGGGGCGCGGCTGATCCTCATGCAGCCGCGCCGGCTGGCAGCCCGGTCGGTCGCCACGCAGATCGCCAAGCTCCGCGGCTGTGAGCTCGGCGGCGAGGTCGGCTATCAGGTGCGCTTCGATTCTCGCGTCGGTCGCGACACCCGGCTGATCGTCGAGACGACCGGAATCATGCTCCGGCGTCTCCTCCAAGACGTCACGCTCGAGGGAATAGGCTGCGTCGTCCTCGATGAGTTTCACGAGCGATCGGTGGAGATGGATCTCGTCCTAGGGATGCTCCTCCGCGTCCGGGAAACGCTCCGCCCCGACCTCCGCATCGTCGTCATGAGCGCCACGCTCGACACCGGCCCGGTGGCCCGGGCCCTCGCGCCTGGGGCTCCCGCCGGCTGCCCGGTGGTGTCGACGGCGGGGCGACTCTATCCGGTGGAGGTGCGCTATGGCCGGCGCGGCGATCAGCGGGAGCTGGTCGATCAGGTGGCCGATGCGGTCGGGCAAGCGCTCAAGGGCGCGACCGGCCACGTGCTCGTCTTCCTCCCCGGCGTCGGCGAGATCATGCGCTCGGCCGACGCCATCGATCCGCTCGCCGACCGGCAGGGGCACTCGGTCGTCATCCTCCATGGCGAACTGCCGCCGGAGCAGCAAGACCGCGTCCTCGAGGAGACCGGCGGACGGAAGATCATTCTGGCGACAAACGTCGCCGAGACGAGCCTGACGATCCCCGGCGTCGGCGCCGTCATCGACTCTGGCCTCGTCCGGCAGATGCGCGTTTCGAGCGCGACAGGGCTGCCGCGGCTGGAGCTGATCCCGATCTCGCGGGCCTCGGCCGACCAGCGAGCCGGCCGCGCGGGGCGCACCGGGCCCGGCGTCTGCTTCCGGCTGTGGGACGAATCGTCGCACCAGCACCGCCCCGCCGCCGATCTCCCCGAGATCCTCCGCACTGATCTCGCCGGCCCGCTCCTCCAGCTCCTCGCCCTCGGCGAGGCCGAAGGCTTTCCCTGGCTCGACGCCCCCCAGCCCGAGGCTTTTCAACAGGCCCTCCGGCTCCTCGGGATGCTCGGAGCGATCGAGACGGACGGGGCCAAAACGACGATCACGCCGCTGGGGCGGGAGCTGGTCCGCCTTCCGACCCACCCGCGCCTCGCCCGGCTCCTCCTTGCCGGCGCCCGACATGGCGTGCTCCGGGAGACGTCGGTCGCCGCGGCGATGCTCTCGGAGCGGGATCCTTTTCGCACCGCCGCCCATGGCCGCAGCGGTCCGCGCGACCGGATGACCGTTCGCACCCGGTCTGACGTCGTCGACCGGGTCGCGGCGCTGCAGATGTTCCATGCCGGCATTCCCCTCGGCGGCCATCCGTCGACAGCCGACCTCGATCCCCATCCCGGCGGGGCGCGGACGGTGCTTCGGGCGGCCGAACAGCTCTACCGGCTCGTCGATGTCGAACTCGCGCCGCGCGCCGCCGATCCAGCCACGGCGCTGATGCAGGCGCTGCTCGAAGCCTTCCCCGACCGGCTGGCAAAGCTCCGACCGGGGGCCAATGACCGGGCGACGATGGTCGGCGGACGCGGCCTGCGCCTCGACGGCGGATCCCGCGTCCGGCAGGAGCCGCTCGTTCTGGCGATCGATCTCGACGATGGCGGCGGAGAAGCCCGCGTCCGCCAGGCCAGCGCCGTCGACCGCGAGTGGCTCGACGACGAGGAGCTCCGTGCCAATCTCACCAGCGGCGAAGAGCTGCTCTTTAGCCCCTCGCGCCGTCAGGTCGAGGCCCGCCGGCGCACCGCCTGGATCGATCTGGTGCTCGAGGAGGCGCCGGTGGCAATCAGCGATCCGGCGGCTGCCGCAGCCCTCCTTGCTGGGGTCGCCCGCCAGGAACCGGCCCGGAGCCTCCCCGATCCCGATTCGGCCACCGGCCGCTTCCGGCTCCGGGTCGCTTGGCTCGCGCGGACGATGCCCGACCTCGACTTGCCGACCTTCGACGACGCCGCCCTCTTGGCGATGCTCCCCGAGGTCTGCCGCGGGCTGCGGTCGCTCGACGAGGTCCGGGCCGCCGACTGGCTCACGCTTCTCCAGGGGGCGGTCGGCTGGGAGCGGCTCTCCCTCGTCGATCGCCTCGCGCCGGCCGAGCTCGAGCTGGCCGGAGGCCGCCGCTACCGGCTCGACTACCGCCCTGACGGCCCACCGATCCTCGCCGTCCGGATCCAGGAGCTCTTCGGCACGCTCCAGACGCCGCGGGTGGCCGACGGCCGGGTGCCGGTGCTCGTCCATCTTCTGGGGCCCAACCACCGCCCGCAGCAGGTGACCTCCGACCTCGAAAGCTTTTGGCGCACCACCTACCACGAGGTGCGGAAGGAACTGCGGCGCCGCTACCCGAAACACCCCTGGCCGGACGATCCGCTCACCGCCGCACCACCGCGTCCGCGCCCGCGCGCTTGACAGGCTCCTGGATTCAAGGGGGCCATAGACGTGCTACGACCCGCCGAACCGCACCTTCACCCCCGGTGCCACCGCTATGGCACGTTTGACCGGGCGCCGATTGTAAGGGGCGTGCGCAGGAGACGGCGCGTGCCTTTGGTGTCGTTTATCGCGCGTGCAACGGCTTGCTTTCCAGGGCTGATTCTATTCGTAGCGCCACGTCGATCGTCACACTACCGGCCTGCTCCCACGGGCCGGTAAAGTCACATCCCCCGGGAAAAAAGCAGGAGTCCCCCCATGCGTCGAGTGGTCGTGTTGATGGCGATCGTTGCCACCCTCGTGGTGACCGGTGTTTCGAATGCCCAGCAGATCCGTGGCCAGCAGGTCGGTGCCCAGCGCAGCGGGCCGGTCTCGAAGCTCATCGAACTCGAGCGTCGCAAGAACGAATGGCTCCGTCAGCGGTTCCTCGGCAAGTGATCGAGTTTGTCGCAGCGGCGCGGCCCGTCGGGGCACTACCCCCCCCCGGTGCCGATCGATGAGGTCCGCCGCTGACGACTGGCTCAATCGTTTGAGACGGTTCTCTGCGGAGCACCGGCTCTCCAGGCTACAGCGGCCGGAGCCGGTGCCCGCGGAGACCGGCGCGGGGCATCGCGCCGGCGTCACCAACAGCGCGCCGGCACTCGCCGCCCAGGCCGAGATCCTCACCGCCCACGCGAAATCCTGGGGCCTCACCACGCTCAAGAGGCTCGCGGCGATGTTCCCCGACGGAGCGATCGTCGTTACCACCTCTCCCCCCGGCCTGTCGGCGTGGGAGCATTTGATCGCGCACCTCCCCACGCCCCTCGCCCGGCGTGTGGCGGTCGCCACGGAAATCGAATACCGCGGCTGGTGCATGCGCTCCCCCGACGAAGACCACCGTCTTCACGCCGTGGTTTGGAGCTGGATCAAGGCCCCGCTCCCTCCCCAGCGCCGGCCCGACTTCGCCCCCTTCCCAATCGCCGACAGCGCCGACTACTGGGTGCTCCGCTACGGCCATTCCGGCGGTGGTGAGGAGGAGCAAAGCGGCGATCTGTTCGCCTGGGACGGGGCGGTGGCCAGGCTTCTGGCCACCGGCGTCACCGAGCGCTTTCGCTCCCGCGGCTGACAAGCTCCGGGCCGCTGTTGGCAGTGAGGGAGCGATTGGGGTATCGTATCGGCCCCTTGTGCCCCACTCGTTGCAGGAGCCACGCCGTGCCCCAGTCGTCTTTGTATCTGCGTCTCATCCTGCCGCTTGTCGGCCTCCTTCTGGCGCTTTCGGCGACCGAGGCCTCTGCCCAGCAGGGCAAGCCCCGGGCCGCCGAAAAGAAGCCGAACATCCTCGTTATCTGGGGAGACGACATCGGCACCTGGAACATCAGCCACAACAACCGCGGCATGATGGGCTACAAGACGCCGAACATCGATCGGATCGCCCGCGAAGGGGTGTCGTTCACCGATTACTACGGCCAGCAGAGCTGCACCGCCGGCCGGGCTGCCTTCATCGGCGGCAACGTCCCGGTGCGCACGGGGATGACGAAGGTCGGCCTCCCCGGCGCCAAAGAGGGCTGGCAGAAAAACGACGTGACGATGGCCACTGTCCTCAAGTCGCAGGGCTATGCCACTGGCCAATTCGGCAAGAACCATCAGGGGGACCGCGACGAGCATCTCCCCACGATGCACGGCTTTGATGAGTTCTTCGGCAATCTCTACCACCTCAACGCCGAGGAGGAACCGGAGCACCGCGACTACCCGGGCGACAAGAAGCTTGCCAACGGCAAGACCTTCCGCGAGACCTACGGCCCCCGCGGCGTGCTCAAGTGCAAAGCCGATGGCAAGGGAGGCCAAACGATCGAGAACACCGGTCCGCTCACGAAGAAGCGGATGGAGACGATCGACGAGGAAACGCTCGCCGCGGCGAAAGAGTTCATCACCAAGCAATCAAAGGGGGGCGAGCCGTTCTTCTGCTGGTGGAATGCCACCCGCATGCACTTCCGCACCCACGTCAAGGAAGCGAGCCTCGGCAAGTCGGGGCAGGATGAGTACAGCGACGGCATGGTGGAGCATGACGGCCATGTCGGCGAGCTCCTTCAAGCCCTCGATGACCTCGGCCTCGCCGACGACACGATCGTGCTTTATTCCACCGACAACGGCCCGCACTACAACACCTGGCCCGATGCTGGCACGACCCCCTTCCGCAGCGAGAAGAACTCGAACTGGGAAGGGGCTTATCGGGTGCCGGCCTTCGTTCGTTGGCCGGGAAAGTTCCCCGCCGGCACGACGCTCAATGGCATCGTCTCACACGAGGACTGGCTGCCGACGTTCGCCGCCGCCGCCGGTGCCCCTGACATCAAGGCCAAGCTCGCCGAGGGGGTTGAACTCAATGGCCGGAAGTACCGCAACGCCATCGATGGCCATGATCAGACGGCGTATCTGTCGGGGAAGGTTGAGGCCTCGCCGCGAAGCGAGTTCTTCTACGTCAACGACGACGGCCAGATCGTGGCGATCCGCTACGACGACTGGAAGGCAGTTTTTCTGGAGAATCGCGGGGTGGCCTTCGAGGTGTGGCGTGAGCCGTTCACCGAACTGCGCGTTCCGCTCCTCTTCAATCTCCGCCGCGATCCGTTCGAGAAGGCGCACCCCAACGCCACGAACTACAACGACTGGTTCATCGACCACGCCTTCGTGGCGGTGCCACTCCAGCGGATCGCCGGTGGATTCTTGATGTCGATGAAGGACTACCCGCCGAGCCAGACGCCCGGGTCGTTCAATCTCGACAAGATCCAGAAGCAGATCGAAGCCGCCGGCGCCGGCCGCTGACGCATCGTTCCTACGGAAACCCAGACGCGGGGTGCCCGAGCGGGCACCCCGCGTTTTTTTGCGTCGGGGCCTGAGTGGTTTCGGAGTCACTTCACGCTGAAGCGCAAAGCGTTGGGCTGTTCCTCACAGCGGTCAGGCGAGGCGGGGATCGGCGAACGCTTGAGGAGTGACGAGGTGCCTCCGAGGAACGACGAAACTTTTGCCGGCCCCGCCGACGAACCACCCACAGGTTCGAGGCCCTCCGGGCTTCCCCGATCCTCGGCTCAAACGTGGCTTCGGGGCTTTGAGTGGCACGACCGAACCCCAGCGCTCGGGCGAGGCGGGGATCGGCGAAC
>JBAWVV010000146.1:0-10132 GCA_037147115.1 Planctomycetia bacterium
CCCCCCTCTTCACCCAACTTTGCCCAACTTCGCCCAGCTGCGTAGGAGCGAAACGAGAAGCCCCGGGTCAGACGCCCGCCGGGAGGCAACGGAACACGGCGACACCGTTGGAACGGACGACCGCGGGGAACATTGCCTGGGGTGCGGTGGCGACGAACTTGGTCGCCGACGTGAAACGGCTCCTGGCGTAGTTTGTCGTCGGGACGGAGCGATGGTCGTCATACCGGTAGAGCGTGTAGGGCTTTCCGGGGACCAGTTGGGAAATCGTCACGACGGCGTCGAGGGGTTGCGGCGCCGCCCCGGCGATGACGTCGGGCTCTCTGGCCTTACCGATGGCGACCTGCACCGGGAGAGCCTTTCTCGACAGATCCTGGATCCCGGTGACCGCACAGCCGAAGCAGGTCGTCAGGGGGATGCAGACCTCGAACCGTGCGCCGTTACCGCGCATTGTCCGGGTGTCGGCCAGCGTGGCGGCAACCCGAGCGTTGACGACAAGGCTCTCCGGATCATTGAAGAAGAGTTGGTCGGTCGGCAGGGTGCCAGGGCCTCGGGATGTGACCCCGGTGGCGAGCATGATGTGATCGTAGTCGGAATCGTCGAGCCCTTGCACGTAGGCGACGATCAGCACTGGATGGAGGTTGAGAAGGTGCTGCTTCACCCAGGTGAAGTAGGCGGGAAACTGCGGCTGCGGCAAAGAGCTCGAGTCGAAGGCAGCGGACGTGAGCCGCAGGGCCGAAAGGACGGCCTGCTCGTTCACTCCCACGAGGAGTTGACGCTGCTGATCCGGTTGGATGATGCCGCGGCAGACGAATTGCGAGACATAGGTGCCGAACAGGAGCGCTGCCTGCTGGATGGCGCATTCACCGCAGTAGCCGTCGAGCTCTTCCCACTGGAGACGGGGTGGGATCGGCAACCGGACCGTTGTCGGCGGAGCCGTGGGGGAGGCGCCCGGCGAACTCCCCCCGCCGCACGCCACGGCCGCGGCCCCAGCCAAGGTGAAGCATGCCTGGCGACGGCTGGTCTGAACATGAAGCGTCATGGTTTTCTCGATGGATGGGGATTGGGGGGCGCGGCAAACCCGGTTTCGGGCTGACGGCGCTCGCTCGTATAAGCAACTTGCATGCCGACCAATTTTTTCCGCCAGCTGCGGATTTCCGCCCGGAATCGCACGCGGTCGCGCCGTCGGGCCTGATGTGGCCGACCTCCTGCCGGTGCGATTCCGCACGCCCCGCTGCAAAAAGCGCCACTCGGGCCGGCGCTGCGGCAGAGATACGCTGTTCGACTCGCGAATCGCAACGCGGATCGTCAGCGGTCTGGGGCCGAGAACACCTCATCGAGGGCATCGGCAAAGATCTGGTGGCCGGCCACGTTGGGATGGTTGATGTTGTTCTCCATGAGCGTCAGGTAGGGGATCCCCTGGCGCCAGAGGCGGCCGTAGCGCCGCGCGGCATCGGCCAGCGCCACTCGCTCCGGGTGGGCGGCAACGAAGGCTTTCAGTCCGGCGACGTAGGGACGCGGATCGTCGTCGATGTCACGCTGGCCACGCTCGAGGAACCCCGGCCCCATCCATTCGGGCATCACGTAGTGGGGCGTGAGGATGATCCATTCGGCACCGATGCCGCGGAAGTCGGCGAGCAATCGGCCGTATTGCCGATCGACATCCGTCGGGGCCATGCCGGCGTCGTTGACGAACTCCGAGACGACCAGATGTGGGCGAGACTCGAGCACCTTCTCCCGGTAGTTGTGCTCGCTGCCGGGGGGCTCGGCGAGGTAGCTGCCGGTGTTGCGCCCCCCCCAGGCCTCGGTGACCAACTCGATGTCGGCCCGCGGATAGCGGGCCTTGAGTCGCTCCACGAGCATCGACTGCCAGCGGTCGTAGGTGGTGACGCTGTCGCCCCAGGCGAGGATTTTCAGTTTTTCGCCCGCTTCGAGGCGGCGGAGCGTTTCAGGGAGCCGGGCCCTGGCCTGGGGCGGTTGGTCCGAGGCCAGCGGCGGACAGCGGGTCTCGAGAACCGGGAAGAGATGGTTCTCGGCGAGTTTGTCGATCCGTCCGGGGATGAAGATGTTCGTCAGTCGCGCGGCCTCCGGAGGAAGTTCGGGGGGCTCGCAGAGAACGACCTCCGGGGTGCCTGTCAGCAGGGCGAGCGAGCCGTCGCCATGCATGACGACCGAATCGATCCGGCGCCGAGCTGCCCGGTAGCTGGCCCACACCGGCTCCCCCTCCCCGATGCGGCCGCCGGCGAGCCGGCCCATCGTGCCCCACTCGGAATCGGCCTCCCAGTCGCGTCCGCGCTCGAGCACGGCCCCGTCCGGGCCGGGAGATGATTTGACGACGAGCGAATCGGGATCGAGGGCCCGAATCACGGTGCACTCGGCCGCCTTGACCTCCGCCAGCGCCACCCCCTTCACCCAGCCGGGAACGGCGGGGTTGAACACTGGCAGCGTGGGGAGTTTTTCGTCGATCACCGCGACGATGTCGGGGGGGGCGATGAGGAACGTCCCGGTCGCCGTGACGCCGGCAGCCGTGTGGGCCACGCGCACCCCCCAGTCGCCAGCGAGTTCGACGACGGCCTCCGCCGCCGCCCCGGGGGGCCGCGGGAGAACAAGAGCGACGAGGACGACGGCGATGATCGACGGCGGGAGGCGGGGCATCGCAAAGCTCCGAGAGGCACGGGGGGCGGAAGGAAGGTCATTCGATCCGGTAGAGATGCCCTTCGGTGCGGAGGAAGAACGCCCCGTCGGCCGGTGCCAGCGAGGCGAGCACCTGTTCCCCCATGTCGCTGCTGCCGAGCTCGCGGTATTCGGCCGGGTCGGCGGCGAACGCCGTGCACACCCCCAGCTCGCTCACGATCCACAACATTCCGCCGGCATGCACCAGCGACGAGGAAAAATTGCCGCCGAGGCGGTGGCGCCAGTGGAGCTTGCCCGTGGCGGCATCCCGGCAGGACGCGATGCCATTGTCGGCCATGAGATAGATCGCATCACCCACGATCACCGGCGAGGGATTGTGGGGGATGTTGTCGTCGGTCTTCCAGACGACGTGGGTGTCGGTGACGTCTCCGTCGCCGTCCGGCTTGATGGCGAGGAGCTCGGCCGGCCCGTCGTAGCCGGTGCAGACGAACACGAAGCCGTGGGAGAAGATCGGCCGCGGCACGACCGACCACTTGTTCGGGTAGCGGACGCGCCACAGCTCCCGGCCGCTGTCCGCATCGTAGCTGCAGACCATGTGCCCGGAGGGGCTGACGACCTGCCGGCGGCCACCGGCCTCGACCAGCAGTGGCGTGCAGAATGAGAACTTCGGGTCGGGCATCTCGGGGCGAGCCGTCTTCCAGGCAAGCGCCCCGGTGCCGCGATCGAGCGCGGCGATGAACGGATCCGCGACGCCGTCGCCGGTGAACGCCAGCAGATTGCCGACAAAGATCGGAGAGCTTCCAGCCCCATGCTGCGCGTCGTATTCGAGCGAGTCATTCGACCAGACGGTGGCGCCGTCGCGGTCGACGGCGGCCGTGCCGTCGGGGCCGAAGTGGAAAAAGACATGCCGGCCGTCGGTGACGCCCGAGGGGCTCGCGAAGCTATTTTTCGCATGGACCTTCGCCGTCGTCATGTCCTTTGAGAACAGTTCCTTGTCCCACAGGGTCTCCCCTGTGGCGGCGTCGAGACAGAGGGCACGGAGCGATTGCTTCGCGGGGGGTGTCTCCGCCGAGGGAACGGCCGTGGTCAGAAACACACGACCTTGATCGATGATCGGCGTCGACCACCCCTTCCCTGGGATCGCTACCTTCCAGGAGACATGGTCGGTGGGGGAAAACGAGGTCGGCAGGCCGGCCGTGGCCGAGTGCCCCTGCCCCAAAGGGCCGCGGAAGTCGGGCCAGTCCTCGGCCGGGCTGAGGCGGGCGGCGGCGATGAGCACAGCGGTGACGAGGAGGCCGACGACAGCCGGCCAGCGGAACGACGAACGCATGGGTTCCCCCGAAGTCAGGTGGACAAGACTGGAAGGAGTCTAGCCGCGGTACCGTCGCTTCCGCATCAGGCCATCGAGTGGATGCCGATCGGGTTGCCGTCGCGATCCGCGATGATCCCGTCCGGGGGGCCCGCGTCGACCGGAATGCCCGTTATGGGGGGGTGATGGTTGCCTGGGCCAACCGGAAGCGCAAGTATGGCTTATGGCCCCCCTCAATCTCCATCTGTTCGTCACACTCATCGGCTCCGGCTCCAGCAACGTGTGCGAACTGGAGCCCCTCGTGGAACGGGCGCCGATGGGTACTGACGGCCGTAGGGGAGGGGGCGACGCAAAGGGGGAAATCAGTCCGTTGGGTCGATAGGATGGAAGGGTGGATTGCACCGCTGGCGGCCGCCAGCGGAGTGCGGCGGCCCCGGTTGCCGCTGATTC
Organism: Planctomycetia bacterium; assembly: GCA_037147115.1. Classification (GTDB taxonomy): domain Bacteria; phylum Planctomycetota; class Planctomycetia; order Pirellulales; family UBA1268; genus QWOP01. The sequence continues at coordinate 4,391 of JBAWVV010000146.1, forward strand.
CGGTCGACCTTCCCGCGAGCTCACCCTCCCATGCAACGCGTCAATTATCGCTTGTTTTTCGGCGTCTTGGCCTGCTTTTTGGCCGCGACGGTCGGTGTGTATTTCCTCCACGGGTGGCAGATCGAGCGGAATTCCCAGGGGCATGCGCGCCGGGCCGACGAGTACGAGGCGGACGGAAAGCCGGACCAAGCAATCGGGGAGCTCGAGCAATACTTCGTCCACCGTTCCCATGACAAGAAACGAAACAAGCAGTACGCCCTTCTCCTTCACGCCCGGGCCCGGCTGAAGGGGGCCTCCTCCTACCAGGTAAGGGCGGCGATCAATGCGCTGGATAAAGCCCTCCGCGGCGCGCCGGATGACGACGAGCTGTGTGAGATGCTCGCCGAGTTCGCCCTCGCCGCCGGGGAGTCGTCGATGGCCCGCGACCTCCTCGAGGCACTCCGGCGCCAGTTGGGGGTGAAGGGGCTGCCGATGGCCGATCCGGCCGAGGACCGCCATGCCGTCAAGCTCGACATCATGTACGCCAAGGCCTGCATCAACATCCGACTCGACGATGCGGCGATGGACGTTCTCGGCACCATGACCGGGTATATCCCGGTCATCCGGGCCTTCGATCCGACGATCCAGCCCGCCCCGGGGCGCGCCGAGGCCTTCCTCCTCCTGGCAGGGCTGCTCGACCGCCAGTTCAAGGATCGGGACGCGGCCAAAGGGGTGATGCAACGGCTGGAGGAGGTGGCCGACGCCGACCCCGTGGCCTGGCGCTATCTCTCCTGGTGGTGGGACACCCATGGGGATCTCGAAGCGGCCGCGGTGGCGATCGAGAAGTCGGTGGCCCTGTCGCCACTCGACCCGGAATCGCTCTATCAGGAGTTCTGCGTCGCGATGCGCCGGCGCCGTCTCGACCGGGCAGAGACGATCATCAACGGCCTTCTCAGTGACCTTGCCGACAGCCCCGCCTTCACGATCGCCCGGGCGGATCTCGCCCTCGCCAAGGGGGATACCGACGCGATGATCGGGTTTCTCCGCGATGGCGTTGAGCGCTTTCCCGACGAGACCCGCGTGCTGACGAAGTATGTCTTTTCTCTTGCCGACCTGAAGCTTTTCGATGAGCTCGAGCAGGCGGTCACCCGGGCCCGCGAGCTGATGGGGAGAAACTGCGTGCCGGCGCTCTATGCCGACGCGGTCGTCGCGATGGACGAGCACCGGTGGGTCAAATCGCTCGGATTGTGGCTCAAGCTCCGCCCGCTGATGGTGGGTGATGCTGCCTACACCCGGATGGTCGATCTCCGCCTCGCCTCCTGCCACGATGCCCTCGGCGAGTCTGACCGGACCGTCGGCGCGGGCCTCAGGCTCCTCAACGAGGACCCAAACCTGATCGAGGCGCTCCTCACCCTGGCGCTGACATTCGAGCGGGTCGGCTGGTCGGATCGTTCGCTCGAGCTCTGCGAGACGATCGCCAAGGAGATGCCGATCGGCAGTCTGGCGGGACGGCCCGCGGTGTTCGTTCCGCTCATCCGCATGCGGCTCTGGGAGCAGACGCGACGACCCGTCGCCAAGCGTGACTGGTCGAAGGTCGACACGCTCCTGGCCGATCTCAAGAGCGCGACGCCCGCCGAACCGATCGATCCGGCCCTGCTCGAGGGATTGGAGATCGACGTCATCGAGGCGAAGGGCTTGCGGGCGCAGGCTCTGGCCCGTTCGGCGATCGCGGTCGCCACCCACCCCCGGTCGCCGATTCTCCTCGGTCAGCGGGCGGTGTTGCTGGGGGGCGATTCGGCGGTGCAGGTCATCGATGGGGCGCCGGAAGAGCTGCGGAATGCCGCCGAGATGCTCCGGGCCGCTGTTCTCATTGCCCTGGAATTCCCGCAGAGCGAGGCCATGCGTCGGTTGGAGGAAGTCGAGCGGCGGGCTGCCGGGCTGTCCGCGACGGCCGGGGGGAGGGTGAGGCAGGAATTGGTCTCGGCGTTTCTCCAGGTCGGCGATGTCGACGGGGCCCGGCGCGTGGCCACGAGCATGTCCAAGCTCAACGGCGATGATCTCACGAGCTTCATGACGCTCATCGATCTGGGGTTTATCGAGGAGGATTTTGCCGCGATCCAGGCCCACGCGGAATCCCTCGTGACGATGGCCCATCCCGATGATGCCAACGGCCGATACGGCAAGGCGGTCAAGCTCGTGGCCGTGGTGCTGGAGCGTCGTCGCGACCGGTTAGACGGGGATGCGGTCGGGGTGTCCATGTCGGTCGAGGATGGGGTCGATCTCGAGGAGGCCAGGCATCTCCTCGTCGAGGTGGAGACCGACCGTCCCCGCTGGAGCGCGGTGCCGCGATTGTTGAGCGAAATCGCCGAGATCCGCGGGGATCGCAACCTTGCGATCGGCGAGTTGCAAAGGGCGATCGATCTTGGCGGGCGGCAGTGGGCCACGCTCCGCCGGATGGCGATCATGCTCCACGCGGCGCGGCGTTACGAAGAGGCCCAGGAGGTGATTCGCGACCTCGAGGGGCACGGGGGGATTGCCATCGAACGGATCATCTCCGACTTGGAGGGGCGCACGGGGAGGGTTTCTGCAGCGCTGTCCCGTGCCGAACGGATCACCCCGGAGGATTGCCGCGATCCCCAGCAATGGATGTGGTTCGGCCGACTGGTTGCCGGCTACGGCCGGCTGAAGCAGGCCGAGACGGCGTTCCGGCAGGCGATCCTCGTCGCCCCCGACCGCCCCGACTGCCGGCTGACACTCGTCAAGTTCCTCGTTTCGCAGGGGCGGCGCAACGATGCCCGCGAGGCGATCCGGGTGGCCGAGATGGCAATCGAAGACGACCGCCGGAATCTGTTTAGCGCCCGGGCCCTGGAAGTGATCGAGGATCTGGCCGGGGCCGAAGCGGTGTACCGTTCCAAGGTCGAGGCTGCAGCCGACGATCTCGACGCCGCCCGGAATCTCACGGAGTTTCTCATCCGATCCGGTCGCGACGACGAGGCCCGCAAGGAACTGAGGCGGATCATCACCCTCGCTCCCGCCCAGGGCACGCCGACGCTCGTCTGGGCGCGGCGGATCCTGGCCATCCAGTTGGCCAAGGGGACCTACCCCGAGTTCCAGGAAGCCCTCGTTCTGCTCGCGCGGAACGTTGACGGGGAGGGGCGGCAGGCCACCGACGACCTAGCGGTGTCGGTGGACCTGCTCCAGGCGCGGAAGGAACCGGTGCACTGGCGGCAGGCGATTGGTCTGCTCGAAACCCTCGCCGAGCGGCGATCGCTGACCGTCGACGAGCGGTTCGCCCTGGGACGGATGGAGGCCCAGCTGGGGCGTTGGGAGGAGGCCCGGAAGGTCCTCCTCGACGTCGCGCTCACCGACGACGCCACGCCGGCCCTGCGGGCATTCCTGGTCGACGGCCTCCTCGACCACGGCGATCTGCTCTCCGCCCGGCAGTGGATGGGGCGATCCCGCGTCGGCGACAAGGACTCACCCACGCTGCGCCGGCTCGAATTGAAGCTGGCGATCGCCGAAGGGAATCCGGCCGTCATCGGCCGTGTCATGAAGCGAATCCTGCCTGACGAGCGGGTGCGGAAGGAGAACATCGACCGGCTCCTAGCGGGCGCCCGGATCGCCGAGGAGTTCGGATTTGTCGAACCGGCAGCCCGGTTTTACGAGGAATACGCCACGCTTGCCACGCTCGGTGCGATCGATCGGGCGGCCTTCCTCGGTCGCCAGGGGAGAATCGCCGACGCGGTCGATCTCCTCGTGCCCCTCATCGGCGATTTCCCCATCCCCCGGATCCTCGCCACGCTCCAGGGGATCCTCAAGCAGGCCCCCGGCACACTCGAGCGGTCGCTGGCGTCTAAAGTCGCGGCGATCATCGACCGAGCTCGGCGCGAAAATCCGGGCAACCTCGAGGTCGAGTTTTGGGCGGCATCGATCGAGGAACGTCTGGGGAGTCCTGTGGAATCGGAGGCGATCTACCGCCGACTCCTGGCCGCGGACGGGCTCGGCGAGGAGCAGGAGGCCCGCGTCTCCGCCAATCTGGCCTGGCTCCTGACGCGTGACGAGACGGCTCCCGAGGCCGCCGAACTGCTCGACAGGGCGATCCATGTGCTCGGCCCTGATCCGGAGCTCCTCGACACCCGCTCGATGGTCAGGCTGTCGCTGGGGCTTCCGATCCGGGCCCTCGAGGACTGCCAGGCCGCCGTGCTTGAGCCGACCCCGCTGCGATTGCTCCACCTTGCGGTGATCGAGGCCGCCAATGGCAATCTTGCGGAATCCCGCAAGGCGCTCGAGGAGGCGAAGCGAACGGGGCTGAACGATCGCTGGCTCTCGACGCCCGACCAGCGCCGCTTGGCCGAGGTCGAAGCGCTGTTGGCCGCACCGGGCGCCTGATCGACACGGACAACAGCCGATGTCAGAGGCCGCGTGCGGTCCGCACGAGGCTGGGAATCAAGTCATCCACCGCTGGCAACGCTGACGGTCACACGCAGTCTGCTCTGCGTCGGTCGCCTGTCGACTGTTGCCGCCGTCTGTTCCGCAGTCGGCCCGGTCGTGGCTGGCTTGAGCAGGGGACGGTCAAAGGATCCCGACCGCCGTCGAGGGCCACCCGATTGACCGGGCGCGGGGCCTATCGAGGCCAGTTCGGTTGGTGGCCACCGCCCCGTGACCTTCCGCGCCCCATCGAAAACTCGCTCCCTTGGCAGGGCCAAATCGACCCCAGATGGTTTGCCCGTGGTGGTCTGCAAAGGGGAGATAGGCAAGCGCTTCAGATCGTGCTGCGGACGGTACGGGAGGTGTGGCGGTTGGCAGCGGCCCGGGCCTTGTTGAGCAGCGACACGAGGGCATCGCCGGAGATATGACCGGAGAAATGACAAAAGGCGCCGTGGCAACGCGACCAGATCTCATGCTCAACGGCATCTTCCGCGCCGCAGACAACCAGCAGCGTCTCCGGGCGGCCAACGATCTCCGCCGCAGCCTCCTGGGCGGCGGCGAGGTCCCCGCCAAGGGGATGGACGAGATCAACGATCACCAGTTGGTAATCAGCGTCAGCGCAGCCCTCGAAGGAGGCCGCGTTGGCCGGGGTGTCGCAGATCGACCAGCCAGCGAGTTCCGTAGCTGCCTCGAGCCGCCGCCGCACCCCGGCATCGGCGGAGAGCACAAGCGACGAAAGGTGGCCGGGCACGCAAGCCAAACGGCTGACCGGAGCGGGATGGCGGGCCACGATGGCGCCGCTGGCCACGGAAGCTTCGACGTCGAAGTAAACCATCATGATCGCACTCCTTCACGCACTTGGGAACGCTTCTGGACAGTGAACCGGAGGGAAAGTGACGAGCTTCAAAGCGGAATGGAGCTCCGCAACCGAGTGAGCAACCCGGCCAGACGGCGACGGCGGGCGAGGGCCACGCCGGCAGCCATGAGCCCCATCACCCAGGTGGAGGGCTCGGGAACCGAGACGATTTCCATCGAGAGGCCAGTGACCACACCAACGCCGGCGAACCCGTTGAAGTTGGCGTTCGCCACGGTCGTATTGACGACGAACCCTTGCCAGTTGGCGGCCGGGAGGAGGTTTTGGCTGCGAGCTACATCCTGGGTGACGTACGTGTGTCCGTTGTAGGTGACCGTCGAGTTCGTGCTGCTTTCAAAGTAGAAGTTAAAGGTGGCCCCGGAGATGGCAGAGGCGAGGCTGTGGCTCGTGTCGACGGTAAAGAAACCGCCCTCCACAGTTTTCCAGGCAGTGCCCGTGAACTGCGTTGTGAGGGCCGAACT
>JBAWVV010000147.1:0-10045 GCA_037147115.1 Planctomycetia bacterium
GCCTTCCCGAAAGCCCGCGACCGGTATTTTGCGAGACCGTCGCGAAAATACCCCAGGCACTCGACGAGATGCGGGAAGGTCTCCTCGGTGTGATGATCGAGGATCTCGTAGACGCCCACCGGCTGGGTCTTCCCCTTCACGACCACGAGGTCGATGTCACGGGCCCGGTAGGTGCCGCGGAGCTTCTTGTAGGTGTATTCGCTGACGAGGATCTGCGCGCCGTACTGCTTGCAGGCCGATTCCAGCCGGGCGGCGAGATTCACGCCGTCGCCGATCATGGTGTAGTCCATTCGCTTCCTCGAGCCGATGTTGCCCGACACCACAACGTCGGTGTTGAGCCCGATACCGATGTCGATCGCCAGTTTCCCCTCGGCGACCCGCTGCACGTTCCAGCGACGGAGCTCCTTGATCATGGCAATGGACGCCCGCATGGCGCGATCGACGTCGTCGTCGTGGGCGACCGGGATCCCGAATCCGGCCATGATGGCGTCACCGATGAACTTGTCGAGCATTCCCCCCTCGTGCTGGATGCAGTCGACCATCAAGGTGAAATACTCGTTGAGCATCGCCACCGTGCCCTGGGCGCCGAGCCTCTCGGTGTGCGTGGTAAAGCCGCGGATGTCGGAGAACAACACCGTCGCTTCCACCGATTGCCCCCCGAGCATGTCGGCTCCGGAGGCGACGAGCTTGGCGGCGATGCCCGGATCCATATAGCGCGACATCGTCGACTTCAACCGCTTTTCGCTCGAGATGTCTTCGATCATGAGCATCGATCCGATCCGCTTGTGCTCGACCGAAGAAAGCGGCAGCACGGTGACGTTCGTCGAGATCGTTTCCTCCCCGAAGACAAGCTCAGCATCGATCAGCACCTCTGGCGTCCCACTCGCGTTGACAGCCTCGAGCTTCCCGAGCACCCAGGCGTTGCCGCCGGCGAAAAAATCGGCCACGGGCTTCTGCAGCACCTCCGCGGGCGTGGCTCGAAGAATCCGCAGGCCGGCCGCATTGCAGGTGACGATCTTTCCCGTGTCATCGATGGTGACCACGCCATTCGACATCGATTCGAGCATCGCCTCGCTGTAATTTTTCATGTTCTGCACGTCGGCAAACAGCTTGGCATTTTCCAGCGCGATCGAAATCTGCGCCGTAAACGCCCGGAGACGAGATTCATCCTCCGCGGTGAACGGACCGCCGCGTTTGTTGAGCACCTGCGTGACGCCGATCACCGCCCCGAGCTTATTTGTGATCGGGACGCAGAGGATCGAACGGGTGAAATAGCCGGTGCGCTTGTCGAACGCCGGATTGAACCTCAGATCGGCATAGGCGTAGGGGATGTTGATCGACTTCCCCGACGTGAAGACGGCGCCGGCGATGCCGAGGTGGTTCGGCAGACGGATCTGCATCGACTCCAGCCCCTGGCCGACTTCCGACCACAGTTCCTGAGTCTTGTCGTCGTGGAGAAAGAGCGTGGAGCGATCGGCATTGAGCAGCCGAGTCGCCTCCCCCATCACCCTGCGGAGCAGCGAACCGAGCTTGATGTCGGCGGTGACCTCCGAGACGATCTCGACAAACTCCATCTCCTGGGCCCGTACCGCCTTCATCCGCTCAATGAACTGGGCCCCCTGCAGGGCGACCGTTCCCTGCGTGGCCATCGCTTCGAGAACCTCGAGATCTTCCTCGTCGAAGGTGCCTTCGATCTTGTTGATCGCCTCGACGACGCCGATGATCTCCCCCCGCACGGTCTTGACGGGTACGCAGAGGATGCTGCGGGTCACGAATCCGGTCTGCTCGTCGTTGGCCCGACTGAAGCGAGGGTCGGCATACGGATCGTGGATGATCATCGACTCGCCACTGGTGAACGCGTGGCCGGCGATGCCAGTGGTGTTGAGCAGCCGGATCTCGCGTCGGATGTTGCCCTGCGCGACGCGCGAATAGAGCTCGTTGGTAGCCGGATCGTTGAGAAACAGCGAGCCTCGTTCAGCGCCGACCTCGCTGGTGGTCATGGCGACGAGCGCATGGAGGACCTCGTCGAGCGTGTCATAGGCAGCCATGCGCCGCGACACCTCGAGCAGCAGCTCGATCAGCCGGATCCGCCGGGAACGCGGAGCAGCATTGCTCCGCGTCTTGCCGGTGCGTTCGGCGGGGCTGGTGATCACGGCTCGGGGCGCGCCCGTCGGCGAAGGGATCTCGTCGGCTGTCATCGTTCGTTCCTTGTCCACGTCATGCCTCTCTCCTGTCTCTCTGCCGTGCGTTCGTCTCGTCTTCGAGCCGTTGGCGCAGCTGGTGAATCGTGCCCTGCAGCTGGGCAATTTCCTCGCGATCCTCGGCCCGCCCCGATTGGATCGCTTGCTCCCGGGTGGCACGATCATCGTCCATCTGCCCGCGCAAGGCCGCCGCGGTGTTGCGCAGCTGGATGATCTCGTCGTCGCTCTCGAGCCTCGCCTGTCGGATCCGCTCGTCCCGGTCGGCTCTCTCCTTCTCGAGCTCCTCACGAAGGGCGACGACGGTCTGCTTCAGTTGGCCGATCTCCCCGCTGGTAGCGGCGAAAGTGGCCGCCACCGCGCGCTGGGTATCGGCCCGGGCACGCTCGAGCTCGTCGCGCAGCGCCACGACGGTGGCTTTCAGCTGGGCCGCCTCGGCCCCCCCCGCGGCAACGGCCCGCTGCACCGCGGCCTCCATCGCCGATCTGGCCGCCTCGAGCTCCCCGCGCAAGGCGGTGGCATGATTTTGCAGATCGCGTATTTCCAGCCGCAGGGCGCTCGATTCGTCGGAGTCTTTGCCCATCTGCTCGCTTTCCTGCCGGTCGCGCTGATCCGGAAGGAGAATAGTCTTGTCAGTCGCAGTTCCGCAAACGGGCGACGAACGTCACCCGGCGGTCAGGGGGGCGATTTCCACGGTTTCGACCTGCTCAACGAAGCCTCGCTGGCCGGACGGACCTGGGGAGCATCGGCGTCGGGACGGGCGAGGCAGACGTAGTACGCCATCCCCAATCCATACAGACCGGCCGTCAGCCAGAGAACGGTCTGATCCTGCGACCAGCCATAGATCACGGCCGACGCGATGCTCATCACAAGCACCGCTGCCGGGAGGACCGGATAGAGCGGCACCCGATAGGGACGCGGCATGTGAGGCTCCTTCGCGCGGAGCATGAACAGGCAGACGATCGCCAGGGCGTACCACACCAGAGCCGTGAGATTGCAGGTGAGGACGGCGATGTTCACCATGTCCTTGTCAAAATAGTTCATGACCACGAACAACGCGGTGACGACTGACCCGGTGATGACCGCGGCCCGCGGCGTTCGCTTTCCGGGGTGCACCCGGCCGAGGAATCGAGGCAGATAACCGGCCCGGCCCAGGGCGAAGGCCTGCCGACTGACGGCGTAAATCATGCCGTTGTAGCTCGCCACCATCCCGCAGATCGCCAGCACCGAAAATCCCATCAGATGCCACTGCTGGGCGGGATCAGACCACACCTGGCGGTAGACCACCGGCAGGGGAAACGCGAGGGTGGGATCGCCGATCTGGCGGTAGTCATCCCCGGCCGTTGACACCACGAACCAGGTCACGACGACGAGGACAATGAGCGTGACCTGGGCGTAGGCCAGCCCGCGCGGAATCGCCACGTGTGGGTCGCTGGCCTCCTCCGCCGCCAGCGCCACCGACTCGATGATCACCAAACACCAGATGGCATACGGAATCGCCATCAACACCCCCTTCCATCCACCCGGCAGGATCGGATCGGTGAGCAGCCGCTCGATGCGGATTCCTGGAATGCAGGCGACCCAAAACCAGACCAGCGCCACCATCGCCCCGTAGGTCATCCATTCCATGACCCGCGCCTGCGTTCCCACCCCCCGGCACTGGAGGATCGCAAACAAGAAGACCGTTCCGATCGCGACCGCCGTGGTGACGAGGCGCTCGTCGGCCCCCGGAGCCAGCGTCTCGAGGATGAAAAACAGATATCCCCCGGTGGCGATGGCCGTGCCGATGGCGGCAAACAAACACTCCAGCAGCATCGACCATCCCATCAAAAACCCGAGCCACGGGCCGACCGCCCTGCGGCCATAGGCCAGTGGCCCTCCGGCAACCGGCATCGCCACGGCGAGCTCTGCCAACGACAGCACCCACGCCATGTAGAGAACACAGACAAACAGCGATGCGAGGAGCATGCCGATCGGTCCCGCCACTCCGAGGCCGCCGTTCCAGCCGAAAAACTCTCCGGTGATCACCGAGCCAACCCCGAGCGCCCAGATGTGCCCGGTGCGGAGCGGTCGGTGGAGGGATTGGCTCCCTGCCCCGTCCCCCGGTGCTGCCCCCGCCGGGAGCAGACCGGTCGACACGGATCCTTCGATGGCGGCAGGCTCGACAGGACAAATCGGTGCATCAGCCATGAACAGATCCCCCGGTGTGTGTCAGACGCAAACGTCACCAGACCACCACGGGGATCTCAATGGCAACAACTTCCCTCCGATGCCGCCACCTTCGGCGGCGACGGCGGGACGTCATTGGCGGGATTCATCGTAAAGAACCCCGAGGGCTTGAGGAGGAAGCCGATGTAAGCCGCCGGCATCACCGGATAATCCTCGGGGCGCGGCAGATGGGTGTGGCCGAAGGTGTACCAGAAGACGACGTCGGTCGAAGCGATCGGCCGATCGGCAGCTGTCCAGCGGACGAGCCCATCGCCGCCGGAGCTCTGATTGGGATAGTCCCCCGCCGCGAATCGCTCCTCCGGATGAAACGGCGTCACCCAGACATGGTGATCGACGAATCCGGCCCGCTGCCGCCACCACGCCTGCGGCGCGGCAAAGGGAATGCAATTGTCGCCGGGGAGAAAGCGATACCCAACCGGCTGCCCGACGGCATTGAGCCGCCCCGGATTGACGATCTTCCAGGACCGCGCCGACTCCAGAGAGAGATTCGCAAGCGACGCAGACTCGGTGGCGAGCGTCGTGGCCCGCGTGAGAAACGCATTTCCGAAGGGATTGTCCGCGTTGGCATCCCCCGGAACGACGTCGATCTGCTGAACGGAGTTGTCGCTGCCGTCGAGGTCGACATCGAGGCGGACGTTGAAGAAGTGCTGATGATTGGGGGCGTAGACCTGATCGGCCACGAGTGCACCCCACGGCGGAGTCTCGCCAGGAGGGGCGGCACCGAGCGACAACACGCCCGTCAGCTTCACTTCAAACTGGATATTGCCATCCTGGTAGAGGTACCAGAAAAACCCATATTCATAATTCTCCACCGTCGACACCGACGACACGACCAGCCGCCGCGACCGCCTCACCTCGGGCGTCCCCAGCCGGCGGTCGGTGTGCTTCCAGAGGATGCCGAAATCCTCTTCGTGCATGCAGATCGCATTCTTCACCAGCAGCGGCTCACCTCGGCTGGTCGTGAGGTGCGCATCGAAATAGCGGATCAGCCCCAGGCAATCGCAGCCCAGCTCGAGGCTGTTGGCGCACATCCCCATCCCATATTCGCCAACGTCGAAGGCGTTCTTCCGGCGCTGCGTCTCTCCTGGGTCGCCATAGGGCACCACCATCTCCGTGAGCGACGCCCGGTAGAGGATGGAGCGGTCTTCGTCGCCGTCGCGGTAGCGGAGGTGGTGGAGCGTCAGCCCCTCGCGGGCATTGAACCCGATCACGAACTTCCAGTTCTGCCAGGCGACCTGATAGCCCTCGACGGTAAAGCTCGGGCCCTCCGGCTGGGTGATCTCCAGCGGCTTGATGTCGCGGCGCTGGTCGGCGACGCGATCGGCGGCGTAGTTGCACGCGCCCGGCGGCAGCGCCCACTGTCCATGTTCCTCGACGCGGATCACCTTCATCGTATTGAGATCGACGACCGGCCGGATTCCCTCGATCGGGCGGGCGTAGCCGTTCTCAGTCGGATCTGACCGGAGAAAACAGAGCGGGCGGGCGAGCCGCCGGGTGCGATCCTCCTCCGATCCGTAGTTGCCCGCGCTCCAGATGTCGACCATCACCAGCCGCGTGTCATCGATCCCTGTGTGTCGCGCGAGGGCGGCGCGAAACTCGGCGCTGGCGAGCACCGCCGCCTCGCACTCCACCTGCTCATCCACCGTCATCGTCGGCTGGACGCCGGGAATGTGGCGCCACGACTCCACCTCGTTGCCGTCGAGCGACACCACCGCCTCATGGCAGGCGTTGCTGGCATTGTCGAACAGCACTGCGAAGGCCTTCCGAGGAGGGCGATTGGTCCCCGTGAAGGCATGGACGAGACCCTTGGGAGGCTCGTGCAGGCTCACCGACACCAATCGCGTCGTCGGGGTGATCTTCCCCCCCCGCCTCAGGATCGCCACCGCCGCGGCAACCTCGGCAGCGCCCAGCGGCTCGAGAGGATGGCCACCAAAAACCGCACACTCGACCAGGGAAAGCGACATGACAAATCCTCGGAGCAAGGCGACGAAACATCCGACGGCCACCGCGGACGTCGATCACTTGTTGAGCACACGAGACTTTCCGACGAGCTGCGGTTGTTTGACCGCACCGAAGCCGACATTCGCCTCCGACACCATCCGCACGTCGTCGTCCATCATCGTCAGCCGCACCGTCGACACAAACGGCGTCTCGACAAAACAGATCCGCAGCGTGAAGGTCTCTCCCTCCCAGCCGCCGGCGACGGCCGCCGGACGCGCCGGCATCCCCCCCCACGCCACATCACCCTTCCGCCACATCCCCCGGCCACATTCGATGCGGTGCTCGTTTCCATCGGCCATGAACACGACTGCGTCGCCGTCGGCCCCCGGCTCGATCGCCACCGATGCGAGCTTCGCGCCATTCTCGCCGAACGTGAACACCTTCCCGGCGATCCCCGCAGGGCCCGTGCCGGCCGCCGGCAGAGGGACCTCGAGCGCGGCGAGCTTGGCGGCAAGCTTGCCTGCCGCCGCGTCGTCAGCCGGCAGCGGCACGCTTCGGAAGGCCGGAAGAAGCTTCTCCCAGGCGATGTCGAGGACGCGCTGCATGTCGCGCGTGCCGGAGGTGATGGCGAGCACCGCATCCTCCTCAGGGAGGACAACACAGTACTGCCCAAAGGCCCCATCGCCCCGGTAGGCCCGATGCCGGCAGCGCCAGAACTGGTAGCCATAGCCCTGATCCCAATCACTCTCGGGGCGGCTGCCGTTGGCCACCTGCCTGGCCGTCGCCACCTCGACCCACGCTTCCGGCACCAGTTGCCGCCCCTCCCATTCCCCCTTTTGAAGGAGAAGCTGACCAAACTTCGCGATGTCGCCGGTGCGAACGCTCAAGCCATAGCCGCCGACCGAGATCCCCTCCGGGCTCTCCTCCCAGGTCGCCCCCTCGATCCCGAGCGGTGCGAAGAGTCGAGGCTCGAGATAGTCGAGGAGCTTCTCGCCGGTCGCCTTCTGGACGATCGCCGACTGCATGAACGTCGCCGGCGTGTTGTAGAGGAAGTGTGTCCCCGGCTTGAACGGCACCGGGAACCCGAGGAACTGCTTGACGCGGGTCTCCCCTGCTCCCTGCGGCGGCTCCGACTGGTGCCCCGTCGCCATCCGCAGCAGATCGGCGACGCGCATCGCCTTGAGATTCGCGGAGGGCTCGGCCGGCGCTTGGTCCGGAAAAAACCCGAGGACCGGATCGTTGACGCCGAGTTTCCCTTCCGCTGCCGCGATCCCCACCGCCGTCGAGGTGAAGCTTTTGGAGAGGGAAAAGAGCTGATGGCGCAGCTGGGGCTTGTACGGCGCCCACCACCCCTCGGCGATCACGGCCCCATGCCGGACGAGGATCAGGCTGTGGATCCCATCGGCCACGGCCGAGTCGCCGGCGGCATCGAGGGCCTCGACGAAGGCGAGGAGATCGACCGACGACACCCCTTGAGCTTCAGGCGCTGTGCGGGGGAGCTCCGCGGCGACCAGGGGGATCGCCGGGGCCACCAGCAGCAAAAGCACGCCGAAGAGCCGCATGAGGAGACGACAACTGGCCATGGCAACAACACCTCCAGAAGGAAGCAAAGCAGGCCCCGCCGGATGGCGATGGCTCAATGACTGTGACGGGGAACGGTGCGACAGACGTCGCGGAACGCGCAGGCAAAATCGAGGCAGCCGCCGGTGTGGAGCTGCCCGACATGGTCGCGGTAGAGCTGCTGCCAGGGGGTGGCGCCGGGGGGGACGGTGTCCCAGGCGGAGGTGTCGCGCGCGGCCCACTCCGCCGCCGGCACGAGCGCATCGACGCGCCGCGCCGCCAGATCGACGCGGACCCGATCGCCCGTCCGCAGCCGGGCCAAGCCGCCACCGGCAAACGCCTCGGGGGAGGCATTCAAGATCGAGGGGCTCGCCGCGGTGCCGCTCTGCCGGCCGTCGCCGAGGGTCGGCAGCTGGGAGATCCCGCGGCGGACGAGGGCTTCAGGGGGGAGCATGTTGACCACCTCGCCGCTCCCGGGGAAGCCGAGCGTCCCACAGCCGCGGATGACCAGCAGCGATCGCTCATCGATCGCAAGCGCCGCGTCGTTGATGCGGGCGTGATAGTCCTCGGGGCTGTCGAAGACGACCGCCCGGCCTTCAAACGTCTCCTCGGCCCCCGGGTCAGAAAGGTAGCGGCGGCGAAAGTCGGCGCTGATGACGCTCGTCTTCAGAAGCGCTCCGTCGAAGAGATTTCCGGACAGGACGAGGAAGCCGGCCTGTTCGCGGAGCGGCTGCGTAACTGGGCGGATGACGCGGCCGTCGGGGAGTGGGGCCGCGGCGACGTTCTCCGCCACCGTCTTCCCGCTCACCGTCAGCGGCGCGCCATCGAGGAGGCCGTGCCGGAGGAGCTCGGCCATCACCGTCGGCAGGCCGCCGGCGCGATGGAAATCTTCTCCGAGATGGGCCCCGGCCGGCTGGAGGTCAACCAGGAGCGGCAGAGCATGGCCGAAGGTTTCCCAGTCCTGCAGATCGAGGTCGATGCCGGCATGGCGGGCGACGGCGATGATGTGGGGGGGGCAATTCGTGCTCCCGCCGAGGGCGGTGTTGACGCGAATGGCATTGAGGAGCGCGGCGCGGGTCACGATCCGGGCAGGCCGCAGATCCTCTGCCACCATCGCCACGATTCTTTTTCCCGCCGCATGCGCCGCCTGGCCGCGCTCGCGGTAGGGGCCGGGGATCTGCGCCGTGCCGGGGAGGGCCATCCCGAGCGCCTCGGCGAGGCAGTTCATCGACAGCGCCGTCCCCATGACGTTGCAATGGCCGACACTCGGCGCCGACGCGGCGAGGAGATCCATGAAACGACGCTCGTCGATCTCCCCCGCCGCGAGCCGGCGCCGCGCCTCCCAGATGATCGTGCCGGCGCCGGCCACTTCGCCGTCGAGGTAGCTGTTGAGCATCGGCCCGCCATTGAAGACGAGCGCCGGGAGATTGCAGGTGACCGCGGCCATCAGCGCTGCCGGCGTCGTCTTGTCGCAGCCGGTCGTGAAGATCACACCGTCGAGCGGATAGCCATGGAGGATCTCCACGAGCCCCAGATAGGCGAGATTGCGATCGAGGGCGGCTGTCGGCCGGCGCGCCGATTCCTGGATCGGGTGCATCGGGAAAACCAGCGGCAGCCCCCCGGCATCGCGGACGCCGTCGCAGAGGCGCTTGACCGATTCCAGATGAACCCGGTTGCAGGGGGTCAGGTCGCTGGCCGACTGGGCGATCCCGATCACCGCCCGCCCCCCCTGGAGCTCGCCGGGGGTCAGCCCCGAGTTCAAAAATCGCTCGAGATAGAGCGCTGTCATGCCGGGATTGCCCGGGTCGTTCCACCACTGCTCTGACCGCAGCCGCGTCGTCATCTCTCCACCTCCGTCCTCGGTAGAGAGATCACGCGAGTCTCGAGGAACTCGCGGATTCCCTCTTCCCCCCCCTCGGCCCCAATCCCGCTCTGCTTCACCCCGCCGAAGGGGATCTCGGCCTTGAGCGGCCGCCACTCATTGACGCCGACGATCCCCGCTTCGAGCGCCGAGGCCACCGCGCGGAGCCGCCCCAGATCGGTGCCATAGACATAGGCCGCCAGGCCAAAGGGGGTGGCATTGGCACGCTCCACCGCTTCGGGAAGTGTGCGGTAGG
>JBAWVV010000148.1:0-9863 GCA_037147115.1 Planctomycetia bacterium
GGTCTTTCCGCCGCCGCTGGTATCGTCCCCGGGCAGCAGCGCCCCCGATCCTGCCCCACTGACGTCCGGGCTGGTGGGAAGTGGCGTGCCGCTCGACGGTGGTGTCGTGCCGGCGCCGATGTATGTCCCCGACCCGAGCGATCTCGGCGGGTACGCCGCCCTCCCTCAGGCGGTCGCTACCGACATCGTCCCGGAGTGGCCGCGCTGGTTTGCCGGCGCAAGCGGTCTGATCATGACCCGCACCCTCCCGACCGGGACGGCGACGATGCAACCGGTGGCCGGGCTCACGACCCTCTCCACAGCGTCGGCGTTGGCCACCTGGCCCGGGGGCCTCGACTTCCAGGTCGGCCGGTGGATGGGGGACCAGCAGACCTGGGCCCTCGAGGGGATCTACTGGGGCGTCTATGGCCTCGGCACCTCGGCGACGGTGACGGGGACGGGAATCGACGCGATCCCCCAGGCCCCGGGCGTCACCCTGGCGGGATCACCCGCCTCGGCCTTCCTCGCCGATGCCACGCAGCAGCAGGTGGCCCGGTCCGATCTCGTCAACAACGTCGAAATCAACTGGCTTTATCGCCTCACTGACCGCCCCGAATTCCTCGGTCCAGACCGTCGTGTCGGCTTCATGTGGCTGGCCGGCTTCCGGTTCTTCGAACTCCAGGACGTGCTCTCGCAGACGTCGACGTCGTCGACCCTCCCCCCATCGTCGGTCGGCGCCAACCAATCGCTCCTCTCGGTAGCGACCAACAACAACCTCTACGGTGCCCAAGTGGGGGCCAAGGCCGACTGGCGGATCGCGCCGCGGATTCGGCTCTCGGCGGTGCCGAAGTTCATGGTCGGGGGCAATGCGATCACCAACACCACCGAGCTAACGACGATCAATGGCTCGGGGGCCACCTTCTCCGGCGGTCAGCCGGTGAACGTCCATTCGACCCTCGGCGTCTTCTCCTGGCTGGGGAGCGTCGACAGTTCGGTGGCCTGGGATGTCACCGACCGCTGGAGCCTGTCGCTGGGGTACCGCGTCGTCGGTGTGGGCAACATCGCCCAGGCTGACGGCCAGTGGCCGTCGACACTCGCCGCCCCGAGTGCGCTCCAGGGGATCAACGCCGGATCGAGCACGATCCTCCACGGCGGGTTCGCCGGCTTCCAGGGCCGATATTGAAGGCCCCCGCCTGAGCGGTGAGCGATTCTGAAGTCCGCCGCACCGCACCGCTCAGCGCGAGCAGTAGTCGATCACCCGGGCGATCTCACTCTTGAGATCCTTCCGGGCCACGATCCGGTCGACGAAGCCGTGTTCGAGGAGGAACTCACTCGTTTGGAAGCCCTTGGGGAGCTCCACGCGGATCGTCGCCTTGATCGTCCGCGGGCCGGCGAAGCCGATCAGCGCCCGGGGTTCGGCGAAGCAGAGATCACCGAGCGACGCGAAACTCGCCGCCACGCCACCCATGGTCGGGTTGGTGAGGACGGAGATGAACAGGCCGCCGGCCTGGGAATAGCGGGCCAGGGCCGCCGACACCTTCGCCATCTGCATCAGCGACAGGATCCCTTCGTGCATCCGGGCGCCTCCGCCCGAGGCCGAGATGATGATCAGCGGCAGCTTCTGCGGGGTGGCGCGCTCGATGAGCCGGGTAAGCCGCTCTCCGACGACGCTTCCCATGCTCCCCATGATGAACGACGAATCGGTGACGCCGCAGGCGACCCGCCGGGCCCGGATCATGCCGGTGCCGGTGAGGGCCGCGTCCGACAGACCGGTCCGCTTCTGCTCGGCCACGAGTCGCTCGGCGTACGGTTTCTTGTCGTGAAAACCGAGCGGATCGGTCGGACGGAGGCCGGCATCCCATTCCTCGAAGGTACCGGCGTCGCAGAGCTGTTCGATCCGGGTTGCCGCCGAGACATACCAGTGGAATCCGCACTTCGGGCAGACATTGAGGATCTCCTCCGCTTCCTTGCGGTAGATCGTCTGCTGGCAGCCGTCACACTTCTGCCACAGCCCTTCGGGCACCCCCCGTTTTGGCCGCGGCGGTCGCGGCGCGGGGGATGTCGGAGAGGAGGGGGATGCCGGGGATGGCTTCTTGGCAGCGGCCGGCTCATGGCCGATCGGCGCCACCTTACCGGCGGGCTGCGAAGCGGCGGGGGGGAGACGTCGTTCCATGCGACCGGTCGGGGAGGGAATGAAACGGCCCGGACGGAAGTCCACGGCAGCGACGCTGCCCGGCCAAGGAGGCCAGTGTAATCGGTTGCCCCGGAGCGATGCTGCGCCGTTCTCAAAGCCTCCCAGCAGTCGGGGGGCCCGGGGAGCGAAAAAAGAGGCGGCCGCCTCACCGGAGTGGGGCGGGATGGCGGATGCAGAGGGGAAATCACCAAGTTCACCGCGGGCGGCGGTCTTCAGGACTGGGCTAGGCCCAACCGTCCGCGGAGCGTCGCCAGGGCGCTCGCTCCGGCCAGGAGTCCGACCCCAGCGGCCGTCAGCGATGGCCGGGCAGGGAGCGGGGCGACGGGCAGTTCGACCGCGGCGGCCCCTGATGCCGACACCTCCCACAGGTCTCCCGCCGGTTCGCCCGTCATCAAGGCCAAGATGATCCGGTCGAGCGGTTGGGGCACCACCACCGCCACACGCTCCCCGGGATGGCGGGCGACGATCTTCCCGATCGCCTGATTGATTCGGTCACGGGCAGCGGCAAGGGGCTCCCCGTCCGGCGGCACCACCCTCCAGGGATCCTCCTCCCACTGCCGGGCCAAGCGGGGTTGCCGGCGGCGGATTTCGCTCACGAGCATCCCCTGCCAGAGCCCGAGATCGAGGCCCACCAGGAGGGGCACCCGTCGGGGCACGAGGCCGAGCGAGGCGCCGATCAGATCGGCCGTCTCGACAGCGCAGATCGTCGGCGAGGTGTAGAGAGCGACGGGGGGCGCCGCCGCGAGGTCGCGGCAGGTGTCCCGGGCGGCGGCCAGACCGGCCGGCGCCAGCGGGATGTCGAGATTGCCGCGGATGCGGCCCTGCAGATCGTAGTCCGTCGGACCTGTTCGGATCACGACGAGGAGATCAGCCATCGAGAGCGAGGCTCCTGGGGGGATAGTCCGCGGCTCGGGCCGCGTCGGCGGCAATTCGTTCGAGGTCGCGGATCGCAACGGCGTAGTCGGGGGACCTGATCACAGCACTCCCGGCGACGATGTACTCTGCCCCCGCGGCGGCCACGGGACCGATCGTCGTCTCTGAGATGCCACCGTCGACACACAGACGGACATGCCGATGGCCATCGGATCGGGCCTTGGCCAGCGCCGCGAGTTTGCCGAGGGCGGCCGGGTCGAAGGCCTGACCCCCGAAGCCCGGTTCGACGCTCATTACGAGGACGCCGTCGCAATGATCGAGGAGGGCGAGGGCGCGGTCGACGGGGGTCTTCGGGCTGATCGCGAGATGGGCGCGGGGGCCGAGGCTGCGGATCGTGTTGAGCGTCCGCGCTGCATCGGGCAAGGCTTCGACATGGACCGTGAGGATGTCGGCTCCGAGGCCCGCGTAGTCGGCCAGCCAGCGATCCGGTTCGGCCACCATCAAATGGACCTCGACGGGGACCGTTGCCGCGCGGCGAACCGCTTCCACCACCACCTGCCCGTAGGTTAATTGCGGGACAAACACGCCATCCATGATATCGAGGTGGATCGCAGCGGCACCGGCCTCCTCGAGCCGGACAACCTCAGCCGCCAAATGGCCGAAGTCACACAGCAGGAGCGCTGGAAAGACGACGGGCCCGCGGCGCTCGACCCTGGTGGCGAGAGCGTCGGTGGCATGGCCTAGGGAACGGTTTCCGGCCGCAGACTTCACACGCATCGGTCGTTCGTCGCGACCGGCCTGCATCGATGGTCGCCGGCGGTCGCTCCCAAAATGGAAACCTTTCGCCGGCGTAGCTCAGTCTACCATCGGCCCCCGTCAATCCCGAGAGCCCCGGCCTTTTTTTCGCCCCGTTGTCGGGGCGCAACCGCCTTCGGCAGATAGACTTGCAGACAATCAAACAGCGCCGGCATGGCCTCCTGAAAACCCTCCCCGACACCCCATCCCGAGGGCCGAATCGATGACATCCTCCCCCGCGCCGGCCGGCGATTCCCCGCGGCTCTCCAGCCCGCGCGCCCATGTCCTCCACGAAGCCAACTATGCGCAGCTCCTGGCGCGGCGCCCGAATGTCGCCGTATTGCCGTGGGGGGCGACCGAGGCCCACAACTGGCACATGCCCCACGGCACGGATGTTGTCGAGGCGGTGTCGCTCGCCGAACGCGCCGCGGATCTCGCCGTCGCCTCCGGGGCGCGGGTGATCGTCCTCCCCGCGATCCCCTACGGCAACAATGCCCAGCAGCAGGATCAGGTGGCCACGGTCCACTTCTCCACCGCGACGGCGCTGGCGATCCTCCGCGACGTGACCGACAGCCTGGCCCGCCAGGGGATCGATCGCCTCGTGATCGTCAACGGGCACGGGGGGAACGACTTCAAGCCGATGGTCCGCGACTGCCAGCTCACGTCGGGCCTGACGATCCTCGTCGTTGACTTCTGGCGTCTCTGTCCCGATGTCTTGGCCGCCACCTTCCCCGACCCGGGGGATCATGCCGGGCAGTTGGAGACCTCGCTCCTCCTCCATCTCCGTCCTGAATGGATGGAGATGGAGCGGGCAGGCAGGGGGGCAGCAGCAGCGCGGCTCCCCGACGGCATCCGCCAGGCCAACGCCTGGACTCCCCGCCCCTGGTCGAAGGTCCAGCCCGACACCGGCAGCGGCGATCCGGCCGGCTCCTCGGCTGCGCTCGGGGCCCGCTACTTCGAGGCGGCGGCCGCGTCGCTGGCCACCCTCCTGACGACGGTGTCGGGGCTCGACCGCGGCGTTGACGTCTTCGGCTGACCTTCACGGCCCACCGCTCCGCCGACGTTCCTCCGTTCCCTCCGTTCCCTGCCTGCCGGAGCCGTTCACCATGGCGAACGAGACGATCTCGGAGCCGCTCTTTCCCTCCCGCTTGACCACGGCCGATCGAGCCCAGATCGAAGCCCAGGCGCAGCAGACCGGCGGGCGGCTGCTCACCGCGGCGCTGGCGGCACAGCCGTCGCGATTTTCCACCGATCACTGGATGCAGCAGGCCAGCGAGTGGGCGACGCAGGACGAGGAATTGAAGGTCCGGCTGTTTCGGCTCATCGACTGCATGCCGATGCTCGATGACCCGGCGGCTCTCGACCGGCACGTCCGCGAGTATCTCACGGAAGACGTGATCGAGCGGCTGCCGACCGGGCTGCGCACGGCGCTCCAGGCCGCCCGAAGCGGGATCCTCGCTCCCTTGGCGGCCCGGGCGGTGCGCGGGGCGACGCTCGCCCAGGCGCGCCGATTCATCGCCGGCACCAATCCCACCGAAGCCGCCCACGCTGCGCTCGCCGAGCGGAAGGCCCACCGCGGGTTCACCCTCGATCTTCTCGGCGAAGCGGTGACAAGCGAAGAGGATGCCGATGCCTACGCGGCGGCCTACGAGCGACTCCTCGTCGAGCTCGCTCCCGTCGCGGCCCGCTGGGCCGCCGATCCACGCGTCGATCAGGGACCGGATGGCGCCATGCCGCGCGTCAACATCTCCCTCAAGCTCTCCGCCCTCGACAGCCAGTTCGACGCCATCGACCCCGGCGGGACGACCGAGCGGGTGTTGGGGAGGCTGCGGCCGTTGATGCGTCTGGCCCGTCGGCTCGGCGCCCAGATCCATGTCGACATGGAGAGCCACGCCACGAAGGATCTGACGCTTGCCATCTTTCGCGAGGTGGCTCTTGAAGAGGAGTTTCGTGACTGGCGCGACTTCGGGATCGTTGTCCAGGCGTATCTCCGCGACACCGTCCGCGATCTCCCCGAACTCGCCGCCTGGGCCCGCGCGCGGGGAACGCCCGTGTGGGTGCGCCTCGTGAAGGGAGCGTACTGGGACTACGAGTCGATCCATGCCCGCGCGGCCGGATGGCCCGTGCCGGTGTGGGAGCAGAAGTGGCAGACGGATGCCTGTTACGAAGCGGCGACGACCTACCTCCTCGAGCAGGCCGATGTGCTCCGCCCGGCCCTCGGCAGCCACAACCTCCGTTCGCTTTGCCATGCCATGGCCGTTGCCGAGCACCTCGGACTGGCGAAGTCGGCGCTCGAGATGCAGATGCTCTACGGCATGGGAGACCCCGAGAAGCGGGCCGTCACCGATGCCGGATGGAGGCTGCGCGTCTACATGCCCTACGGCCAACTCGTTCCCGGGATGGCCTACCTCGTCCGCAGGCTTCTTGAGAACTCGTCGAACGATTCCTTCCTCCGGGCCGGATTTGTCCAGCATGTGCCTGCCGAGGTGCTGCTTCAGCCCCCCTGCCCCCCCGCTGCAGTTCCGGTGCCGTCGGCTTTTTGCCCCCCGCCGCACGATCCAGTCGTGGCAGCGGAGGTCGCTGCGGATGGAGCGAGCGACCCCTTCCACAATGAGCCGCTCACCGACTTCGCCAATCCCGGCGGGCGAAGGGCGATGGCCGATGCTTTGGCGCGGTTCGCCGCCGGGCTCGAGCGCGACGGCGCGGCGCTCGTCCCGGTGGTGATCGACGGCCTGCGATCGACGGCGTTGCCGACCATCGACCGCTGCGATCCCTCCGACAGCTCCCGGCTCATCGCGCGGGTCTCGATGCCGCCGGTGGCGGAGGCAACCCGGGCGGTGGAGGCGGCGGCACGGGGATTGCCGGCCTGGCGGGCCGCCCCGGTGGCAGCCAGGGCCGCGATCCTCAGGCGCGCGGCGGGGATTCTCCGCCGTCGGCGATTCGATCTGGCAGCGCTTGAGGTTTACGAGGTGGGGAAGACGTGGCGCGAGGCCGACGCCGATGTCGCCGAGGCGATCGACTTCTGCGAGTACTACGCGCGGGAGGCTGTGCGCCTCGATCGGCCCCGCGCTGTCGATCTTCCCGGCGAGGAGAACCTCACCGGCCTGCTGCCGCGCGGCGTGTGCGTCGTCATCGCGCCGTGGAACTTTCCGCTGGCGATCCTCGCCGGGATGACGACCGCAGCACTGGTCACCGGCAACACCGTCGTCATGAAACCGGCCGAGCAATCGTCGCTCACGGGGCTCCGCCTCCACGAGGTGCTCCTCGAGGCAGGGGTTCCACCGGGGGCCCTCCAGTTTCTCCCCGGCCGGGGAGAAGACGTGGGGCCGGCGCTCGTCACCCATCCCGCCACGAGTGTGGTGGCCTTCACCGGCTCGCGCTCCGTCGGCCTCGGCATTAACCGTGCCGCGGCCGCGGCGGTCGCCGACCGTGGCGGTGGCGGGATGATTCCGCGGATCATCGCCGAACTCGGTGGCAAGAACGCGATCATCGTCGACGACGATGCCGACCTCGACGAGGCGGTGGTCGCCGTCGTGCACAGCGCCTTCGGCTTCCAGGGGCAGAAGTGCTCCGCCTGTTCACGGGTCGTCGTTCTCGACCATGTTCACGATGCCTTCGTGGCCAAGCTCGCGCCGGCGGTGCGGAGCCTCGCGGTCGGGCCGGCGGCTGATCCGGGGACGCGCGTCGGGCCCCTCGTTGACGAGGAGTCGCGGGATCGGGTGCGGAAGGCGATCGACGAGGGGCGTGCCGTGGCCAGGGAACTCGTCTCCGTCGATGTCGGTGAGGTTGGCACGCGAGGATGGTTCGTCGGGCCGACGGTGTTCACCGCGGTCGATCCGGCCGGGGCGCTTGGGCAGGAGGAGTTTTTCGGGCCGGTGCTCGCGGTCATCCGAGCGCGGGACTTCGACGCAGCCATCGAGATCGCCAACGGCACTGACTACGCCCTCACCGCGGGTGTCTTCTCGCGCAGCCCCGCCAACCTCGAGCGGGCCCGGCGCGACCTGGAGGCGGGCAACGTCTACCTCAATCGCGGGATCACCGGGGCGCTCGTGGCCCGGCAGCCCTTCGGTGGCTACCGGATGTCGGGGATCGGCAGCAAGGCTGGGGGCCCCGACTACCTCCTCCAGTTCACCGTTCCCCGCACTGTGACCGAGAACACCCTTCGGCGCGGCTTCGCGCCCACCCGGCCGTCCGGCGACGGTCGCCGGCACGGATGAGGGCCGGGGGGGACGGGCGGCGGCCGGCCGGGATCCATTTCGGACGGAGAGAGCACCGGCGAATTGCGAGGATTCCGTGGCCGCAGGGTCGCTCATGAAGCACTCACACTTCCCTTCCACACTGCAAGGATCGCCGGATCGGGCCTTTGTCAGGCCTTTGGGTCAAAACTCCAGGAGTCGTCGGATGCCCTCCCTTTGCCCGTCTGCATGGTTTGCGTCGGTGTCGTTCCTGGGGCGAGCCTGCCTCGCTGGGGCGTGCTTGGTCTTCATTGCCGCACCCGCCCCGGCCCAGGACCTCGATCCCGATCTGAAGCCGTACACCAAGGTCGGCGGAGAGGTTGCCGGGACGCTCAAGTGTGTCGGCTCCGACACGATGAACAATCTCGTCTCGCTGTGGGTTGAGGGCTTTAAAAAGTCGTATCCCGGGGTCCGAGAGGGAATCGAGGGGAAGGGATCGGCCTCCGCCCCGCCGGCGATCACCGAGGGGACGGCGACCTTCGGCCCGATGAGCCGCGACTGGAAGCCGTCCGAGATCGACACCTTTAAAGAGAAGCATGGCTATCCCCCGACGGTCGTCCCCGTGGCGATCGACATGCTCGCTGTCTTCGTCCACAAGGACAATCCGATCAAGAGTCTGTCGCTCGAACAGATCGATGCCATCTTCTCCAAGAACCGCAACGGCGGAGCGAAGGCCGACATCCGCACCTGGGGGGATCTGGGGCTCGAGGGGGAATGGAAAAACAAGCCGATCAGCCTCTACGGCCGCAATGCTACGAGCGGCACCTACGGCTACTTCAAGGAGAACGCGCTGTTCAAGGGAGACTTCAAGCCGACCGTCAAGGAGCAGCCGGGGAGCTCGGCGGTGGTCCAGGCCGTCGCCAGTGACAAGGCGGGGATCGGCTACAGCGGCATCGGCTATGCCACGGCCGATGTCCGCGCCGTTCCGCTCTCGCTGAAGACCGGCGGCGAGCCGGTGACGACCGCGCCCGAGAACGCCTACAACGGCGACTACCCGCTCGCTCGCTTCCTCTACTTGAGCGTCAATCACAAGCCGGGGACCGACCTCGATCCGCTTCGCCGCGAGTTCCTCCGCTACGTGCTCAGCTCCACCGGCCAGGCCGACGTCAAGAAGGACGGCTACCTGCCGGTCACCGGGGTGGTCGCCAGCGAGGCGCTCGGCAGCGTCGGCGCCGCGGCGCCGTGATCCCGACGGCACCGTTCGATTTTGCCCTGTTTCCCTTTTTCCGCCGCCGTGACGACGCCCCGACGCCGGGGTGGTGAATGAATCCCGACGCCAGCTTCACCGGCCGCGCTCGCCGTCGCACCACCCGCCCGGGAGTGCGGTTCGGTGACACGTTGGCCCGCGCGGTGATCACGCTCGGCGGAATCGGCACGATCGCCGCGGTGCTGCTGATGGGATTGTTCCTCCTCGCGGTCGCCCTGCCGCTGTTCCGGCCGGCGTCGATCGGGGGGCATGCCAAGACCGTCCTCGGGGAAGCCGCGACGGAGGGGAACCGAGTCCTTCCGGCGATTGCCCTGGGCACCGACGAGAGTGGCGAAATCGGCTGGAGTCTCGACCTCGGCGTCGGCAGGATGCGGCTGCTCGATCTGGCCGCAGGCGTGCTCGTCCTCGATCGGCCGTTGGAGGCCGCCGGCGCGGATCTCTCCAGCGCGACGGCGCTGCGGGTCCATCCGGGGAGCACGCTCGCCGTCGTCGGTTTCGGTGACGGCACCTTCCGGCTCGCGGCGGTCGGCGTCGAGTCGACCTACATTCCCAACGCCGACGTCGCGGTCGATGTCCGGAC
>JBAWVV010000149.1:0-9843 GCA_037147115.1 Planctomycetia bacterium
CCACCACCGCCGTTGCCCCCAGCCCCATCGCCCCCCGGTCCGGCACCGCCAGCGGCGACTTGGGCTCCTCCGGCCCCGGGGCGCAGGACGTTGCCGAACATCCCGGCACGCCAGGCCGCAAGGGCAAGCAAGCTGAAGATCACCGCCCAGACCGCAAGCCAGAACGGAGCTTTGGGTTGACCACCTGCCATCGGAAACCTCGCCTGAGAATGGGGAAAAATGAACGCAGAGGCCGATCAGCCGCGGAACTTCGTCTTCGGGCGCGAGGCTTGGGCCATGTGGAGCGTGTTCATGAGATCGTAGGCAGTGACCTCGCAGAGGAGCGTCGTCACCTTCTCATGGGCCTCGGGCGAAAGCAGTGGCTCCACTTCCTTCATCAGCGCCACCACGCGGGCCTCCTGGGCCTCAAGCTCGGTGACGTCAACGCGGCCATCGGCCACCACCTCGACGAACGAGTCGAGCTTGCGGGCGTACTCCGCCAACATCGGGGCCTCGGAGTGGGCATCGAACCAAGGGGTCTTCTTCGACATGGTGGGGTCTCCTGGGATGATCTCGGGCCTGGGGTTTATGGATGGCGGGTGATCACGAGCCGATCACGCCCTTGATGGCGGAAAGTCGTTCCTGGAGCCGTGCCCTGCCGCCTGGCTGCGACACCTGCGCCTTCCAGCGGTCGGGGAGAAACCGCTTTTCGGTGCATTCGAGCACCGCCGCGATCTCCTGCATCTCCTTCTCGAGCCCCTGGGCCGAGGGCATGAAGTCGTCGAGCGCGCTGTTCAGATCCTCGGGCGCTATCTCCTCCGGGGTCGGCAGCCCGGCATCGGCGGCCCGGTCGAGCCCCTTCCGGCGGGCGGCGAGGACAACACTCTCGATATCGGCCCCGGAGAGCCCGAGGTCGAGATCGATCGGGCCGGGGAGGCCGGTGCCGAGGCGGACGTGACTCTTGCGGGCCATGGCCGTAAACATCGCCTCCATCTCCGCCTGATCGTGCGGGTAGAAGAGGGGGATGTGGACCTCGGCCCGCCCCTGGCGTTTCAGATCGATCGGGAGGAGGTCGGGGCGGCTCGTGAGGAGCATCCAGACGATCTTGCCACGGTAGCGGGTATCCCCCATCTGCCGGGCGATCATCGAGAAGACGCGGGCTGAGGTGCCGGAATCCCCGTCCGACTGCCGGTTTCCCAGGGCGGCATCGGCCTCATCGATGATCACCACCACCGGCCCGAGGCTGCGGAGCACGTCGAGGGCGTGCTCGAGATTGCCTTCCGTCTCGCCGACATACTTGCTGCGGAAGTTCTTCAAGACCG
Source organism: Planctomycetia bacterium (assembly GCA_037147115.1). Taxonomy (GTDB): domain Bacteria; phylum Planctomycetota; class Planctomycetia; order Pirellulales; family UBA1268; genus QWOP01. The sequence goes on from JBAWVV010000149.1 coordinate 1,302, forward strand.
CACAGGGGATGCCGACACTGCCGGCGTAACACTCGGCGATGAAGCTCTTGCCCGTTCCCACCGGGCCGCAGATCAGATAGCCCATCGGAGCGCTCTCGAACTGCCCCCGCTTGATAGCGCGGGCATCCGACTCGAGCCGATTCTTCGCCTCCTGATGGCCGGCGACGGTGTCGAGCGTGAGCCGCGGCTGGATGAACTCCACGAGCCCCTGGCAGGAGCGCTCGATGAGATCCTTTTTCTTGGCAGCGAACTCCGGGCCGTCCGGGGCCGAGGCCTCGCGGGCCGAGAGCGTTACCACGGCGCGAAGGCTCTCGAGCGACAGCCCCCCCGACAGCGCCGCCATCCGCTTCACAGCATCCATCTGCGCCTCCGGCATGCCGGCCGTCTTCGCCGTCGCCAGGGCAAACCGCTCGCGTTCGGAGGCGTCGGGGAGGGGGAGATCGATCGCCGTCACCGCCGGGCAGGTGACGAGCCGGGCGTTGACCTCGGAGAGTGAGTCGGCCAGGAGGACGATGGCGACGTTGACGCGCCGCAGGAGCGGATTGGTGGCCCAGGAGAGAAGCCGCACCAGCCGCCCCGCTCCCCCCTTCACCGAGGCACCGGCCTCACCGGCTGGCGCGAGATACTGGGCGTAATCAAGGACGATCGCAATCCGTTTCCGCTTCTCCGGCGGGTCGATGAGATTGCGCTCGAGGAGTTGATCGATGACCCCGATCGCCTGATCGGGGTCGCGTGGCCAGTTGGCGGCGTTGCCGAGCCGGTCGGTGAGCCAGGCGACCATGTCGCGGTGCCGGTTGGCATCGGTGCCGGCCAGCGGCCGCAGCCCCTTGCCGACGTCATAGGCGAGGACGACATCCCAGCGGCCGAAAATCTCCCGGCAGAGGAAGTCGCTCACGCCCCCCCAGGCTGCCTCCGCGGCCTCTGGTGGCGACAGAGGAACGAGATCGCGGACGTTCCCATGGAGAAGGAACATGCAACTCGTGCCGGCCAGATAGGCGTCGCCCAGGCGCTCCGACCAGCGTGGACACCAGTCGGCCAGCGCCATCCCCGGGGCAGTCCCGGCCGAGGCACCGGTGCCCATCGGCAGTGCGGCCATCGCCACGCCGGCCGACGCTGCTGCGGCCCCCTGGACGGCAGACGCCGGGGGATGATCCTCGACCGGCGTCCGCGGGCCATTCGATCCTGAACCAGTACTCACGTCCCCCCCTCGCGCTCCCTAGAAAAAACCGCCAATCGATCCCCGCCCCCAGCGGTCTCGGCAGCACCTCACCGATTCGTCTGGCGGAGCTTCTCCGAGCCGATTTCCTTCTCGTCACCGGTGACACCTGAAGTCTCCGGCGTGACCATCCCCATCTCCACCTCGAATTGCCGCAGGGCGTCGTCGGCCATGCTCTTGTCGACCGCCTGCTCGGCCTTGATCTTGTCGAGCCCCTCGCCGGAGAGATCGGCGGCGACCCGGACCTTCGCCCGGTTGAGGTCGATCTTGTCGTGGATGACGTCCTCGATCTGGCCGAAGTCGGTGGTGACGTCGAAGTTGAACTGCGTCGCCAGTTTGGCGAGCTCGGCTTCGGCGCGGCTCATCTTGAGCTCGGCGTCGTACTTTTGGATCTTCCGCTTCAGCTCCTCGAGCTTCTTGACGGCATGCTCGATCTTCGTGACGTTGTTGCCGTAGGCCGTCTCGTGGAGCTTGAGCTGGGATTCGTTCTCCTCGAGTTCCCTCTTCGCCTTCTGGAGCTCGAGGGCGAACTTCGACGCCGTCTCCCGCTCCCCTGCCTTGAGATAGGCCTTGATCTGGGCCTCGAGTTTGGCGACGTGGGCCTTGTTGGTCTCAACCTGACGGTTCACCCGTTCGACGAGGGCCCGGTATTTCTCCAGGCCTTCGCGGCCGTCCTTCATCTGGTCGACCGCCTTGTCGTATTCGTACTGGAGTTGGGCGATCGGATCGGCCGTCCAGAAGAAGTTGGCGATCTTGTTCATCTGGGCCGCAAGGGACTTCCAGAGCTTTCCGAGAATCATCGACGGCGTCTCCGTGAAACAGACAAAAATGGGCTGCAGACGGACCTTCGTCTTACCCCCCACGCCGATGGGCGTCAAACCACCGGCACACTCGGGCGCGATCGTCAGCGCCTGCGGGGCCCAAACGCCCTCCGGAAGCCCCTTTCCGCCGCGATTGGGGGCGCCGCACTCACCAACGGCTAACGTGTTACCTTGACGCCGGGGTGGGCCGCGCGGAACTTCGCCACCGCAGCCTCCGTGAGACCGGTGAAGCTCACGTCGACCGTCTTCAGCGCCGGGAGTTTGCCGAGCGTCTCCAAGGCGGCATCGGTGATCTTCGTACCGGACAGATCAAGGGTGGCGAGCTTGGCCAGCCCGGAGAGCCTGCCGATCCCGGTATCGGTCACCCGGGTGTTCTTCAGCGAGAGCTTCGTGAGCGCTGCGAGCGTGCCGATTGTCTCCATCCCGGCATCGCCGACCCGGGTGTCCCAGAGATCGAGATCGGCGAGCTTGCCGAGCTTGCCGAGATGGGCCACGCCGGCGTCGCCGATGCGTGTCTCGGCGAGATCGAGGAGGACGAGATTCCCCAGATCGGAAAGGGCCGCGAGGGAGTCGTCGTTGATGAGCGTGCCACGGAGCTCGAGCCGCTTCAGCTTCGTGAGCTTGGCAACATGGGCGAGCCCCTTGGCACCGATGAACGTCCGCATCACGTTCATTTCGTCGATGTCGGTCCTGCCGGCGAAGGGCTCGAGGCCGGAGTCCCCCACTTGGCCGTCCTCGACGGCGAAGCCACGGAGCTTGGGGAGCCCGGCGAGGAGCTTCAAGCCACGATCGCTGACGCTCGGGCAGCGGAGCTTCACCCGCTCCAGGCTCGGCATCTTCGCCACGTGCTCGATGCCGGCATCGGTGACGAGCGAGCAGCCGCGGAGATCGAGGACGCGGAGCTTCGTGAGCGGTGCCAGATTCGCCAGGCCCGCGTCGGTGAAATTGTTGTAGAGGAGGACGAGTTGCTCGAGCCCCTCCAGCTTCGCCACCGTCGCCAGTGCCGCGTCGGACATGTTGCTCGAGCGGCGGAGGTTGAGCACCTTGAGATTCCCGAGCCCCACCAGCGGGGCGAGGCCGGTATCGTTGACGTCGGTGTTCTCGAGCACGAGCGTCTTCAGGCCGGTGAGCTTCGCGACGTTTGGCATGCCGGCATTGGTGACTTCAGCGCCCCACAACTCGAGCGACTCCAGGCCTCCGAGCGACTGGAGGACAAGGATGTCGGCATCGGTGGCCGGGCGATCGGAGAGATCGACCTTCGTCACCTTCCCCTCGGGGCCGTAATCGACCGCCCCGCCGCGGGCTTTCACCATCTCGACCGCCTTGACCTCGGCCGGGAGCGGCTCGAGGGCCCGGGCCGGAGAGAATCCGGAGAGCACGAGCACCAAGGCCATCACCGCCACCATCCGAAGCCTGCGCATCACATCCCTCCTGCTGCCTTTTCTAACGACGTCCATTCACCGGAAAATACTACCCTGCTGCCCGGAACGGGGGCCATAAAAAAACACCCTGTTCCCGACCGTTGCGGCCGGGAACAGGGTGCCGAAGAAACTTGTGCCGCGGCGGCCGTGGCCGCCGCGGAGTCGATCAGGCGCCGCCGGTCCGCAGCACCTTCCAGCCGTCCCGGGCCGTCGGACGGATGACGTGATCGACCTCGGGGGCATTCTTGGCGACCATCTTGGCGGCATCCCACTCAATCTTCTTGCCCATGACCTCGGCGCCATCGGCCGCCCAGACGGCGAGATTGCCGAGGAGGATCGTCTCGGTGAGCGGGCCGGAGTAGTCGGGGAAGTTCGACACCGCCTGCGGGCCGCCACGGATGGCGTTGACCCACTCCTCGAAGTGGCCCGGAGACTGGGTGTAGGTCACCTCGGCCGGGGCCGAGCCGCTCTTGAGCTTGAAGCCGTTCTCACAGTAATCGCCTGGAGCGTAGAGGGTGTCCTTGTCGCCGACGACGAGGATCCCGCTCGAGGCAGTCTTGAATGGATCGGTCCCCTCCCCCTGGTACCCGGCGAACAGCGCCTGGTCGGGGAGTTTCCCGCCGTCGTACCACTTCACCTTCACCGCCTCGCGCTCACCGAGCTTCGGGAAGTCGAAGTCGATGATCGACCACTTCGGGTAGGTCTCCTTGTTGTGGCCGCTGGAAATCGCCTGGACGCTGGCGGGATCCCGCAGATTGAGGGCCATGAAGGGCATGTTGAACGTGTGGCAGGCCATGTCGCCCAAGGCCCCGGTGCCGAAGTCCCAGAAGCCACGCCACGAGAACGGGTGGTATCCGGCGGCGTAGGGGCGGACGGCCGCGGGGCCGAGCCACACGTCCCAGTTGAGGTTTTCCGGAACCGGGGCCTCAGCAGGGCGACCACCCCCCTGCGGCCACACCGGTCGGTTGGTCCAGACATGGAGCTCCTTGACGCTCCCGAGGTTCCCCCCCTTGATGAAGGCCGCCGTCTGGCGAAGCGAGTTGGAGGCCGTCCCCTGGTTGCCCATCTGCGTGGCCACCTTTTGGCCGCGGGCGATCTCGCCCATCAGCCGGGCCTCGGCGATCGACTTCGTGAGCGGCTTCTGACAGAAGCAGGCCTTCCCCAGATTCATCGCCGTCACGGCAGCCATGACGTGGGTGTGATCAGGGGTGCTGACGGTGACGGCGTCGAACTCCTTCCGCATCTCCTCGAGCATCTTGCGGAAGTCGGAGTAGGTCTTCGTCCCCTCGAAGGCCCCCTCGGCTCGCTTGAGTTGGTTCGAATCGACATCGGCGACGGCCACCACTTTCCCCGACCGGCCGGCGTCGGCCGAGTCGCTTTGCCCCTTGCCGCCGATCCCGACACAGGCGAAGCGGATCTCGTCATTGGCCCCCTTCGTCCCCTGGGCCCGAACCTCGGGGGCGATGAAATACCCGGCCGACACAGCGGCCGTGGCCGCGGAGGCTGCGAGGAACTCGCGGCGGGAAGGGGCGACGCGCGACGGACGGCGACGAGACATGGAATCACTCCGAAAGAGGGGAATCGGGGGGAATGGCCAACGACGGTGTCGGGCCCTCTGCGGCTGTGCCCGGGCCCGTGAACGGAAGACGACCATGCTTCGTGCATCGCCCCCAGTCGGCCAAGAGAATAGCCTCGGCGCGTCTTCGGTCGCAACTGGCCCGCCGGGCTCTCCCCTGGCCGTCGTAGCCGAATCGTCAGGGAAGCGGACTCCGGCCGCGGAGCGAACGCCAAGAGGTGCGTCTCCCATCCGGTCGGGCTGGAAAAACTGTTCCAGGCGGCGGAATCGGATTTGCCCTGCCCCCGCCATCCTGCCGATACCTCCACGGGTCAGCGATGGCGGTGGCAGCCATCGTGCACCGTTCCGCCGGCCCCGCACCTCGAGCACGCACCCCGTGAAGGAGACCGCATGGCCACCAAGAAAGCAGCCCGTCCAGCCGCTGCCCTCCGGATCACGCTCCCGGACGGTTCATCCGTCGTGGGAAGCCAGGCAAGTCTGGCAAAGATCCTCGAGCTGACGCTCTTCCGCCCCGGACACTCAGGCCCCCGCCAGCCGTTGCGGGGGGATGCCTCGTCGCGCCGGGCCGCCTGAAGGCTTTCCACCGGTCGGGATCCCGGCAGAGCGGGAGCGGGCCCGGTCGAATCGTGATCATCCCCTAGGGAAGGTCACCGCGGCGCCGGCAGCGTCAACCGGCGCCTTTCAACGAGCCATGATCGGCAAGGATCGTGGCGTAGACGTGCCCCGCGCACTGGCAGATTGCAGCGGGGCCGAAGCGGGCGATCGCGTCGACCCGCGCCGCCTCCCCCAGCGCCGTTCGGCCGACGGGATCATCGAGGAGTCGGGTGATCATCGTCGTCCAATCCTCCAGCGAGCGGGCCACCAGGCCGGTCTCCCCGTCGACGACGGCAGCCACGAGGGGGGCCGTGGCCGCGACGACGCTCGGCACGCCCACGAGCGCCGCGGTCGTGCAGCGGATCGGGCTCTTCGCCTCGCAGAACGGATTGTCCATTTCCAGTGGCGCGAGGTTGATGTCGAAGCGGGCGACCTCGGCATGGAGCTCCAACAGCGACACCGCCGGGCGGACCTCGATCCGCGCTGCGTGGGGCACGAGTTCGGGTACGGCCGCGAGGTCGAAATGGCCAACAATAATCAGATCGACGTCGGACCGCTGGGCGAGGAGGTCGGCCAGCGCCGGAGCGATCGTGGCAAAGTCACGGTGGTGCGTCGGCGTGCCGCTGGCAAAGCCGAGGCGGAGCCGGCCGTCGCTGGCCGAGGGCTGCGGATTCCCTCGCGCCTGCAAAGCCGCGGCGAGCATTGCGGCGGAGAGCCCGTTGCGAAGAACGTAGACCCGGGGCACGACCACGGCGGCGGCCGTCGCCAGCGCGGCCGTCGTCACGACACAGGCGTCGCTCGCGGCGATCGCTCGGCGGTGGAGTGCGGCGGCGGTGAGCCATGACTGCCGGCGCTCCTCCGGCAGCCGGTCGATGAACGCGATCTGACCGGAAGCGATCACGGCCGGATCGAAGACGAGATCGTCGATGTCGTGGACGAGCGGGATCCCCAGCGCCGTGCAGCGCTCGCGCACGGCCGCGAGCGACTCGCCCCACGTGGCCCGAAAGGCCGTGACCAGATCCGCCTCCCCGACCGCTGCCGGCGCGCCGGCGTCGTCGAGCGGCAACCAGGAGGCCTGCCATCCCTCGGCGGCGAGGGCGGCGACGGCATGCTCGACCCGGTAGACATGCCCCGCACTCCGCGGGGCCCCCGAGAGGAAGAGCACACGACGGCGGGGCGGTTGCGGCACGACCGTCGACGGCAGGCCGGCGAGCTCCGCGAGAATCACGCCGGCCCAGGGATCGCAGAGGGTGGTCGCAGCGGGCCCCTGCCGGAGCGGCGCATAGGCGGTCGAAAGCCGATCGAAGGAGCGGGCGAGGGCGTCGAGCCGGCGCTGCGCCGCTGCCTGTTCGACACCGGTGCCCACAGCCAGCGTCACCGCCTCGCCGACGCTGCGGAGAGCTTCCACCCCTGCCATCCCACCCGTCGCGCCGCTTTCGTCGGGGGCCGGGCCACGCTGCCGGCGCAGGCCCGGCGACAGGAAACCGTCGATCGCAGTGGCCGCCTCGAACGTGATCGTCGGCAACGGCACGAGCTCAACCAGCCCACGCACGGCTTCACGCCAGTCGGCGATGAGGGACGGATAATCGATCACGGCGCGGGGCATATCGCGCGACCGGGCCTCGGCGTCGAGGACGTAGCGCAGCCAGAGCAGAAGGCCGCGCTCGGGGGCGGCCACCGCGGCCGGCCGGAATGCCGGATCGTCGAGTCGGGCCTGGAGCGAGCGAGCCACCTCTGCGGGATCCCGCAGCGCGATGACGGCGCACGGCTCGATCCCCCGGTCGGCCAGAACCTCTTTCCAGAACGGCAGGAGGCGACAGAGGCGGGGATCCTTGAAGGCCAGCAGCTGCGCCGCGCCGAAGGCCGCGTCGACCAGCGCCCCCCCCTCCTCGCGATCGGCCGCGCGGGCAGGATCGGCAAACCAAGCGGCCGGCAGCGGGGCATCGTCGTTCCAACGGGTGCCGGCCGATTCGAGGAGCCTGTTGTTGAACCGGGCGATCGATCGGGATTCCCAATAGCCACCCGGATTGTCGGCCGTCTCGGGCATCGGGTCGAGGGGGAGGGTCGCGCCGAGATGGCCGATGATCCTCGTCAGCGCCGAAGTGCCGCTGCGATGCATGCCGAGGACGAGGATGGCGCGGCGATGCATGCGATGCCTCACGCGCCGCTTGCTGCGCGGGCCTCGGCGATCGACCGCTCGAGGAACGGCAGGGCCTGCGGCGGCATCGCGCCGAGGAGCAGCGGCAGCGCCGTCGGTGGGGCGAACGGTTTGCCCCGGAGGCGCACGTATTCCTCGTGGAAGATCGGGAAGGGATGCCGGGCCGCGGGAACGTTGGTCGCCACGCCGCCATGGAACTGATGAAACGTCCCCTCGCCGAGCAGGTGGACGACCGGTCCGGCGGCGTCGCAGGCCCGGCAATGGAAGTCGAGGTTTACCAGTCCGCCGCCGGCGGTCTGAAAGCCTTCATCGAAGCCCCCGAGCCGATCGAACGTCTCCCGGCGGACCGCCACGCCGTTGCTCTCGGAGAGGGGAAGGAACCATCCCCGCCGGCTCGAGCCGGCGAAGGCGGCAATCCGGAACAGTTCATAGCCATCGCGTCGCCAATCGACCGAGTCAAGCAGCCGGTCCTCGACCGCCTGATCGTAGCCCTCGAGCATCGATTCGTTCTGGATCTTGGGGCCGAGGTGCCAGGCGAGCGTGGCGACGAGCGGATCGTTCCAGGCCCGGAAGGCATCGAGCGTGAATCGCACCACGCCGGGCGTCAGCATCCGCGCGCCGTCGATGCAGACCATCACTGCCGCGCCGGTCGAGTGGCGGACCGCCTCGTTGATCGCCGCACTGGGGGATGGGGATGGCGGCGTGCGCAGCAGCGTGAAGCGCGGGCCTCCGGCGTCAACGAGCGCTGCGTCGAGC
>JBAWVV010000150.1:0-9819 GCA_037147115.1 Planctomycetia bacterium
CGTGATCCTGTCGAATCGTGATCCTTTGAAACACGCGGTATGACACGATTGACACGCACACGAGGCCGGCGGCTGGCGTAAGAAGAGTCGTTCGCCGCGAGCATGGCGTGCCCGCGGCAGATCGACACTCACCCGTTCGCCCCGGCGGACCGAGGAGATCCTCTCATGCCAGAACAGAAAAGCGACGGCCTCGCAGGCGATCACTCCGCGGGAGGCTCAGTGCTCACGAGGGAACGCACGGGGGCGATCCGGTTTCTCGATGCCGCCTCGGCACGCGCGCTGGTGCGGGCTGCCGTGCGGCCGGTGCGCCTCGTCGACGGGAAGGCCACCTACGATCCGCTCGACCCGGTGGCGGCCACCTCCTGCGGCCACCTCTGCCTCGAGCCCTCCGCCGACCCACTCCGCCACGACGACATCGACACCGTCGGCCACTACGCGGTCCATCTGTACCTCGATGGTCTCGAGCTGCTTCCCGTCTCGGTGGCCCGGGAACTCGCCCGGCACCGCGGCCACGTCTATCTCGACCGGCTGACGTCGATCACCGACTCGGCTGCGGCTGCCCTCGGCGCCCACCGTGGCGGCGGCCTGTCGTTCAACAACCTCCGCTCCCTGTCACCCGCAGCGGCCCTCGCCCTTGCCGGCCACGGCGGCGAGCTCTCCTTCAACAAGCTCCGCTCGCTCGATCTTCCCGCAGCGATCGGCCTCTCGAGACATGGCTACGACCTCTATCTCAACGGCCTGCGCACGCTCAAACCAGCCGTCGCCGTGGCGCTCGCCAGGCACCGCGGCATCCTCAACCTCGGTCTCGGCCGTCTCGACACCTTCCCCCCCGATGTCGCCGCGGCGCTGGCGCGCTTCGGCGGCGAACTCCATCTCCACGGCATCAAGGCACTCTGCTCCGGTGCCGCAGCGGCCCTGGGCAGCCGGCGCGGAAGCCTCTGCCTGAAGAGCCTGCGGCGACTCTCGGTCGGCCAGGCGAGGAACCTTTCAAACCATGTCGGCGGCCTCCTCCTTCACTCGCTCCAGGAGATTGATCAGCCGATCGCCCAGTGTCTCGGTCGCCACACCGGATCGCTCCGCGTCCCGGTGAAGGACGACGTCAGCGACAGCGTGATCGCGGCGCTCATCGAGCACCGCGGCCCGTTGGGGATCCATGGGCTCACCACGATCACCCCCGCCCGCGCCACGATCCTCGCCAGCCAACGGGGGCTCGCTGGCCTCGTCCTTCCGGACGTGCGCTCCCTCGACGTCTCCGCCGCCGAGATCCTCGCCCGGCACCGGGCGGGCCTACTCGATCTCGGCGACATCAATCGATTCGGCGCCGACGCGGCCGCAGCCCTCCGCCACCACCCCTTCCACGGCTTCGAAACCGTTGGATCCTGAGCCAAGCCCCTCAAGCGTGCGTCACCCCGCCGCGTGCCGCGCCATCCGGCCGAGGATCCCCTTGACGATGATCGTGAGGAGCGAACCGGGCCGGGAATCGGCGGAGGCCATGTGGTCGATGCGGTCTTCGGCGATGAGCCGCTCGCTGCTGCCGGAAGCCCCACAAACGACGACGCTCCCCGGAGCCATGGCGGCGCCGGGGAGCGTCGGTGAAAAGCAGTTGTTCCAGCGGATCAGGGAAGAAGAACTGAGTCGATGACATGGATCAGGCCGTTCTTGGCCGGGATGTCGGTCTTCACGACCGTCGCCGATCCCGAGGCCGTCCCCACCTTCACGCCGTCGGTCGTGGAGATCGACAGCGTGCCGCCGCCGGCAGTCTTGGCTTCGGTGAGCTTGACGACGTCCGCCGCTGCCACCTTGCCCGGCACGACATGGAGGAGAAGGATGTCGCGGAGCTTGTCCTTGTTCTCGGGCTTGAGGAGCTCCTCGACGGTGCCGGCAGGAAGCTTGGCAACGGCGTCGTCAGTCGGCGCGAAGACCGTGAACGGGCCGTCACCTTTGAGGGTGCCGACGAGATCGGCCGCACCGAGGGCCGCCGCGAGGGTCTTGAACGAACCGGCCGCGACTGCCGTGTCGACAATGTCGGGGAGGGCCACGGCCTTCGCCACCGGCGTGGGGGAGACAACGCGGACCGACTCCGTGGGGACACGAACAACAACCGAATCGGTGCCGACGACATACTCGTTGACGGTGGGAGCCGACGACGCATGGACGACATGGCCCGACGGAGCATTGGCACTGCTCGTGACGGATCGGCCACTCCAAGATGGCTGAGACGAGGCCTGCGGCGCGGCGGGGGCGTGACTGCGACGTCCCTGCATGATCCGCCCGCGACCACGGTTGCAATCACCGGCCGAGGCGGCCGGGATCCCGGCGGCCACGGTGACCGTGGCGAGGAGGAGAACGCTGGCAAGAGTACGCATGAGGGGCTCCGGATGGGGGTGTCGGTTTTCGATTTCATATTGTAGACCGGCCGCGCCGCCTCGACACGGGGAAGGCATCCGGGGGCCCCCTCCGGCGGCCTCATTTTTTCCGCGGTCCCCCCCATCACAGGTGACAGCGCGAGCCGGAAAAGAAGATTTCCTCGCCTGATACCGGGCTGATGTCGCGAAGGCAATCATCAGCCGGTCAGCTCGGCGATCGGTCGACCGTGGTCGACCAGCGCCGTCGGCCGGCCGGCGAAGTCGGGGATCGTGACCCGGGCGGCATCGATGCCGAGATGGTGATAGATCGTCGCCAGGAAATCCTGCGCCGTGCAGCGCCGCTCCACCACCTGCTCGCCCCGTTTGTCGGTCGCACCGATCACCCTCCCGGGCTCGATGCCACCGCCTGCCCAGAGGTTTGAGAACGCCTGTGGCCAGTGGTCCCGGCCGGGCTGGATCGTGCCGGCGGGTCCGCTGGCGTTTCCCGCCCCGGTGCTCGGGCCATAGCTGATCTTCGGCGTCCTCCCGAACTCTCCGCTCACCACCACCAAGACGCGGTCGGCGAGACCACGGTCGTGGATGTCCTCGATGAGGGCTGCCACGGCATGGTCGTACGCCGCTGCCCGGAAGCTCAACGCCTGGAAGACGTGATGGTCGACGGCATGGTCGTCCCACACGCCGGTCCGGCCACAGAGCGGCCCACTCAATTCGGTGGTGACGATGTCGACCCCCGCCTCCACCAGCCGCCTGGCCATCAGCAGCTGCTGCCCCCAGGCGTTGCGGCCGTAGCGGTCGCGTGTCGCGTCGTCCTCACGAGTGAGATCGAAGGCGTGGCGGGCCTCGCGGCTGGTGAGGAGCTCGAGGGCCTGCGCCTCGAAGGTGTCGATGGCCTCCATCTCGAGCCGGCGACCGACCATCCGCTCGAGACGGTCGAACCGGCTGCGCAGCCCGACACGGCGCCGCAGCCGCTCCACCTCGGCAGCATTTTCGAGTCCGAGATTCGGCACGCGGAACGCCGGATCGCTCGGATCACCGGCAACCACGAACGGCTGCCAGGCATCACCGAGATACGCGGGGCCGTTGTACCCCAGCGGAGGGTTGATCCCGACGTACCGCGGGAGCGCATGAACGCGTGCCCCCCGCTCGGCGAGGAGCCGGTTGGCGACACACATCCAGTCGGGGAGTCGGGGCTTCGGTTTGTCCTGCGTGTCCATGTCGCCGGAGAGCATCTGCATCGACCCCGCTGGATGCCCGCCGGCGGTCTGCGACATCGATCGGAGCACGGTGAACCGATCGGCGATGGCTGCCTGCCGGGGAAGCAGTTCCGTGAATCGGATCCCCGGCACCTTCGTGGCGATCGTCTGAAAGGGGCCGCGGTAGTCGCTCGTCGCCTCCGGCTTGGGATCGTAGGTGTCGACATGCGAACACCCTCCGGGCTTCCAGACCAGGATCACGGCCTTCGGTGCCGCCCCCAGCTGGCTCTCGGCGCGCAACCGAAGCATGCCGGGAAGCGACAGGCCGCCTGCGGCAGAGAGCCCGAAGCGGAGAAACTCACGCCGCGGCCCTGCCCCGCCGCCGGCCATCGTTGGAGTGATCCTCATGCCATGTCCCCCTGCCGCCGGATCTCCGTGATCTCAACCCCGAGGGTATCGTACGCGACCGGGTCGCAGGTGAGCACAATGACCTGCAAGCCGCGCTCGGCCCCGAGATCGAGGACGCGCTGGAGGCCGCGGAGCCGCTCTGGATCGGCGTTCACGAAGGCGTCGTCAAACACCACCGGGAGGCAGCCGTCGTGATCCTCGGCGAGGATCTCGGCCAGCGCCAGCCGCAAGCTCGCCCCGACCTGTTCGCGCGTCCCGCCGGAGAGCGAGCCGAAGCCGAAAGGGACAGCGCCGGCGGCGGTGCGCGTCAGTTCCACCGAACCGATTCCCTCGCCGGAGAGGTCGATCTTCACGTCCACCCCCGGCCCGAACAGCCGCTGGAGGTAATCGCCGACCCGCGCCTTGAGCGGCTCGGCGAACCGATCCTCGACCGCCTGCTTCTTCTCCCGAAAGAGATCCGCCAACAACCGGGCCGCCAGCGCATCCCGCTCCAGCCGGGCATGAGTGGCCACGGCCAACGCCTCGCGGGCCACCCCCCGGGCCCGGTCCTCGGCCGGGTCGGAGGTGCCGGCGGCATGGCACGCGGCGAGTGCCAACTGCCGGCGCGTCTCCGCCTTCTGCATCGCCTCCTGGCGCTGCTCGAGCGAGGCCTGCACCCGCTTCTGATCGCGATTGAGACTCTCCGGTTCGAGGGCTTCGCGCTGCCGCTGCGTGGCCGTGAGCCGATCCTCCGCCTGGCGGCGCGCCGCCTCGCGCACGGCCAATTCCCCTCCCCGCTCCTCTCCGACCTTCTCGACCAGCGCCTGCCGGCGCGAACGCAGATCGGCGAGCTGTTCCTGACCGGAACGGATCGATGCGACGATCCTGGTGTGCTCTGCCACGGCACCGTCGGCGAGCTTCTGGGCGATCTCGAAATCGGTGCTTGCCGACGCGAGCAGGGAGGCGAGCCGCTCGACCTCGGCATCGGCCCCGCGCCGGGCCGCCACCGCCGCTTCGAGCCCCTCGGCCCGGATGAAGCCCTCCAGAGGCGCCCGGGCGATCCGGGCATCGAGCCCGGCGAGGGCCTCATCGAGCTGCGAAAGCTCGGCGAGCGCTTTGCCGTCGCCGAGTCCCTCCACCGTCGTGGTCTCCGCGCGGAGATCGTTGGCCAGATCGGTTCGCTTCGCCGCGGCCCGGCGGGCCTCGTCGACCGTCGCCACCCCGAGGGCCTCGAGCCTGGCCGCGAGCGCCTCCGTGGCCGCGTCGTGGCGCTGGGCGCACTCGGCGAGTGAGCGGCCGCCTCCCGGCACGATGCGGAGCCGGGTGTGATCACCGACGACGATCTCCTTTCCGGTCGTGATCGTCTCCGCCTCTCCCGGGCTGAGCGTCACGTCGCCGAGGGTCACAGCCGAGTCGCTGGCGATCAACTCGACGCGCGTGGCGATCGCGCGCCATTCCGCGTCGGACGCGTCGACCGCCCTCTCGAGGGTCACCAGCGTCTCGACATCGGCGGGCTTCACCGCCGGCAGGTCGCGGATCTGGGTCCGGATCTCCTCGGCTTTCCTCCGGTGAGCGAGGATCAAATCACAGCGCGACGCCAGCCCAGCCCGTTCGACAGCCTGCCGCTCGGCCTGCTCGACGAGGGCCTGAAGCCGGGCCCGCGCGTCCGCTTCGCGTTGCCGGGCCGTCAACCCTCCGAGCCCCGCCACGGCCGCGTCGAGCCGGGCACGCTGCGCCCCTGCGGCGGCCTTGGCACACTCAAGCTCCTCCCGCGCCGGGCTGAGCGCTACCTCCGCGGCGCGGATCCGCTCGTCGAGGGCGCGGATCTCGGCGTCGGCCTGGGCGAGCTCCTCGTGGGCACGCCGGGCCGAATCGGCGCCGACCCGCTCCCGGCCGAGGGCCAGATCAAACACCGTCAGCGCCTCGCGGCGCTGCTCCATCGCGACGAGCTCCCCGCGGATCTTCGCTACGCTCCTCGTCCCTTCGGCGAGCACCCGCTCGGCGGCGTCGACCTCCCGGACCGCGTCATCCAGCGCCGCAAGGACCGCTGCGGCCGCCGCGCGCCCCGCGCGCGCCGCTTCAAGCTCCTCAGTGGCCCGGGCGAGCTCCGAGCCGGCCTTGATCCTCCCCTTGTCGGTGTGGGAGCCGGCGACGAGGTCGAGAACCTGCCGGGCCACGGATCCGTCGGTCGCCGATTCGAGGACACTCCCACTGCCGAGCCGACCGAGCCGCTCGCGCAGCTTCTCCATCGACCCATCGCCGGGCCCCTGCCCCCCCGGCGGCGCTCCGGCCGTTCCCTGCCACACCCACAGATGGGCCCAGCGCCCGCGGATCCGTTCGGCGATGCCGCGGCCCCCGCCGACCTCTTCCTCCTGGAGGAGACGGTGGATCTCTTCCTCCGCCTCCTCGTTGTGGCGCGTTCGCCCTCCCTGCTCCTTGAGCGTCGTGCTCCCGGAGGAGGTGCCTGTGAAGGTCTTTTCGATCGTCCACCGCTTCCCCCCGGCCGTGAATCCGAGGATCACCGACGGATGGCCGGCATGATGGGCCGAGCGGAGCGACTGGGCGACTTCGCCGGTGGCCCGGCTGCGGAGGAAGAGGGCGTTGTGGATCGCCTCGACGAGCGTGCTCTTGCCCGACTCGTTTGGGCCGGCGATGACCGTCACGCCGTCGCCGAAGGAAACCGTCACTTCCTTGTGGACCCGATAATTGCGGACGGTGACATCGAGAAGCTTCATGGCGCCGCTCCCGTGGCTGGCTGGCTGGTGCCGCTGTCACTGGCATCGCGGCAGAACCCATGGAGGAGCCGCAGCGCCGCCAGGGCCACAGCCGCCCCCTCGCCACCGGCATCTTGACGGGCAACGAGCTCGGCGGCCACGCGGGAAATGATCGGATCGGGCCGCTCCGTGAGCGCTCGCATCTCCTCCTCCGAGGGCGCCAGGCGCACGCCGTCATCGAGATCGAGGCGGACAAGCCCCGCGCGCCAATCGGCGAGGAGCGTGTCGAGACGGCTCCGATCGGCCAGCGAGACCGCTCCGGTGAGCACCAGCTCCACGAGGCAGTCGTCATAGCGGCTGCCGGTCGCCGCGCGGAGGATCCTGTTCAGAACTCCGGGGCCATCGTCGCCGAGCGCCACCTCGTGCCGCAGCCAGCGAAGCTTTCCCGTCGGCAGCGCCTCGACAACACTCAGCCCACCGCGCGACACGGTCACCGCGGCAACATGGCCGGGGCGCTGATCGGCCTTCGGGAAGCGGTCGATCTCGTGGGCCCCCGAATACCATGCCTTCTCCCCCACTTTGAGAAAGCCGTGCCAGTCGCCGAGGGCGATGTAGTCGAGCTTATCGAGGGGGAGCCGGCCGAGATCGATGGCATTGGCCTGCCCGGCCTCCTCGCCATCGACGCTGTTGCCAAGCGTCGCGCCGCCGAAGGCCCGCGTGCTCCCGTGAGCGATCACGATCCGCGGCCGCTGGTCCCCCTCCGCCGGCTCCCAGCGCCGCAGCCAGATGGTCGGGTCGTCGGGCTCGTGCCGCCGCAGGAGCGGGCAGGGAAGGAGAACGGCGTCGTCGCGCTCGACAGGCTGCCGCTCGAGGAGCATGTGGAAGTTCGGCGCCACCGCCTCAGCTTGGCGGCGGTAGAAGGGGCGCTCCCAGAGGCTGTCGGGGCCGCCGTGATCATGGTTGCCGGGGATCGCATAGACCGGCACGCCGATGCTGCCGATGGCGGCCAAGGCATGCGAGATCGTGGCATCCTTCGGGGTCGCCGAGTCGAACAGGTCGCCGGCGACGACGACGAACGAAGCCTTCCGCTCGCGGGCAATGTCACCGATCCGCCGGACCGCCTCGAGCCGCTCGCGCTGGACACGGCCGCGCTGCTCCTCGTCGGTGATCCGCGCGAACGGCTTGCCGAGTTGCCAATCGGCGGAATGGAGAAAGCTGGTCATCGTGGTGCCATCGAGGTTTCGAAGGGGCCCGCTGGAGGCCGGCCTATCATCGCCGATCGGCACGGGAGGGTGAATCGTTCGCGGTAGGGAGCGGTGCCGAGGCCTCGCGCCACAGGAAGAGGAGCCGGCGGGACGGGCTCGGGTGGCTCTGGCTGGAGTCGTCGATTTCGTCTTCCGTGCCCACCAACACGCGTTCGGGGTGGTCTTCGATCGCCGCCACACATTCGCTCAGACGGTGGGGATCGGCCACGATCTCCGCCGCTGCAACCGGCACCCGGGCCACCGCCGCGGCCCTCCGCAGCTCCTTCACGGCGTCCCGCAGCTCGTCGAGATCGGTCGCGTCTCCGGAGAGGGAGCGGACGAAGCCCCCGAGCGACAACTGCCGGCCGTTGTCACGCAACCGCCGGACACGTTCCCCGAGGAGCGCGTGCGTCTCGGCAGGCACGACGCTGCCGAAGGGAAGCGACGCCTCGTAGGCGGCCAGAAGTCGGGCCATGGGAATGTCGTCGTCGGCCAGCTTTGCCTCCATCACGCGGCACAAAAGCTGGGCCCGCGCCTCGGCCTCAAACGCCATCTTGAGGGTGGCCGTCATGGCAGGGAGGCTCCCCGCCACCGAGGCACCGCAGGCATCGCAGAGAAACTCAATCCGCTGGGCCTGTGCCGTGGTGGTGCGGAAGGCGAGCCATCGTGTCACCGCCAGGCTCACTATCGGCGCCATGATCATCCAGTCGGAGCCGGCAAAGAGCAGGCCGATGACGAGGGACAGGGCACCGGCAAACAGCGCGTGCACCAACAGGCAGCGGGTGGTGATCGGGGAGTGGAGAAAGATATGGCCGAGCTCGTGTCCGATCACGAACTTCAACTCGTCCTCGTCGAGGAGATGGAGAATGGAGCGATTGAGTGTCACATCGTGGAAGCTGTGCAGGCCCGGGAGCAGTCCGACGCGCAGGGCCCTGGCATTGATCTCCTTGTCGGGCACGAGGGAAATCCGACAGCGGTTTTCCCCCAGCCCCATCCGTCTGCAGACGTCTTCGACCGCCACGCGGAGCGACGCCCCGGAATGGACACCGAAAGTGGCGTGATCGGCGATATCCCCCACGTTGGTGCGACGTCCGGCCCAGTGGACGAGGAGGAAGTCGAACAGCCCGACCGCTCCGGCCACGAACAGGGATACCGACTGCCAGGCCGGGACCATCCCCAGCCGCCCCGAGGCAAAAGCGATCAACAGGACGGTCGCCGCCAGTTCGGCGCCGACACATCCCAACGCCACGCGCTCGCTTGCCCGGAAGGCGGCGAGCAAGTCCGCGCGCCGCGGGGTGGAGAGTGAGCGGGGCCTGGGGAGAGGTCGGAGCTCGGGGGATGGGAGCATCGAACAATCCGGTGGCGATGGCTCAGAACAACGTCTGGAACAGCCCGCGGAGCATCCCTGTCGAGGGGCGGGCCCGGGTCTGGTAGAGCACGCGCCCCGGCCCGGTAAAGCGGACGACGAAGCCCTCTCCGGAGAAGAGCGAGTCCTTGAGCGATGCGGCCAGCACCACCGACTCAAACGCCACGCCGACCGAGAAGGCGACGACGTGCCGGTTGTCGACGACGAAGCGTTCCCCCGCGCCGAGGATCTCCTCGACGATACCGCCGTAGCCATTGATGAACAGCTCGCCACTCCCCTCGGTGCGGAGGAAGAACAGCCCACGCGTCGCGAGCATCCCCTGGAGACCGGCGTTGTGGAGGACGAACCCCAGCCCCGGAGTGCACGCGAGAAACGCTCCCCGCGCCACCATCATGCCGTCGTCGCCTGCCACATCGACGGCCAGGATCTCCCCCATGTGGTCGGGGGCGAGAACCAGATGCTGCCCGGGGCGCTTCGCGGAGTAGACCACCGTGAAGAAGCTCTCTCCCCCGAACAGGCTCCGGACGCCCCCGGTGAAGCCCCCCACAC
>JBAWVV010000151.1:0-9688 GCA_037147115.1 Planctomycetia bacterium
CTGCCTCGCCGACGTGGTGGCCAACCCGGAGGCAACGGCCGACATCCCCCTCGACCCCGAACTCCTTCCCGAAATCCACCTCGCCCCGTCCCCCACCTGAAGCCGATGTCCGACGAACCACTCGCCTTCGAGCCGGAGCAGTTCCAGGGGCTGGCGCGGGTCTTCCCGTTACCGAACCTGGTGATGTTTCCGCACGTCATGCAGGTCATCCACATTTTCGAGCCGCGCTACCGGGCGCTCCTCGAGGAGGCGCTGGCCTCCGACCGGCTGATCACGATGGGAACCCTCCTCCAGCACGAGGATGCCGGAGCGCCGGGAGCGGGGGATGCGCCGGCTCGGCCGCCGGTGGCGCCGATGGCCTGCCTCTGCAGGGTTGCCACGCACCAACGCACCCCGCAGGGCACCTACAACGTTCTCCTGCTCGGGGTCCGCCGGCTGAAGCTCGGCGTCGAGTTGCCGCCGATGCGTCCCTTCCGCGTCTTCGAGGGGGAAATCATCGAGGATCTCGAGCCGGCCCTCCCCGACGCGGCCACTGCCACCCTCCAGACCGATCTCCTCGCCGCCTTCCGCCGGACGCTGCCCCAGATCCCCGACGCCCAGGAGCAACTCGACCAACTCGAGGGGGCGAAGGTGTCGCTCGGGATGCTCTCCGACATCGTGGCCTACTCCCTCGACGTCGACCCGGCCTGGAAACTGCGGATGCTCAGCGAGCCGGATGTGCTGCGACGCACCCGGATGCTCGTCAAGGCTCTCGGGGCCCGGGCCGGCCGGGGAACGCGCTCCTTTCCCCCGCCTTTCAGCCGCAATTGATTCGTGCCGGCCCCCTCCGCGGCCCCCTCCGGGCAGGTCGGGGCCCGGACAGGGTTGGTACACTTCCCCCATGACCAAGCCACCCACCACGCCCCCTGCCAACGACACCCCGTCGTGCGGCTCCGACGACCCCGAACTGGCCAGTCTGCGGGCCGGCCGCAGCGGACCGATCGACCATCCCCGCATTGAGCGGGCCGTGCGCGAGATCCTTCTGGCCGTCGGTGAGGACCCCGACCGGGAGGGATTGCTTCAGACCCCGGCACGCGTCGCCAGGATGTACGCCGAGCTGTTCTCGGGGCTCCACCAGGATCCGCGCGTCCACCTCCAGACCGCGTTCACGGAGAAGTACGACGAGGTGGTGCTTGTCCGCGACATCGCCTTCCACAGCATCTGCGAGCACCATCTCCTCCCGTTCATCGGGAAGGCCCACATCGGCTACATCCCCGACGGGCGGGTTCTCGGTTTGAGCAAGCTCGGGCGGATCGTCGAGGTGGTGGCGCGGCGGCCGCAGGTCCAGGCGCGGCTCACCGAGACCGTCGCCGATCTGCTTGTCGAGGAGTTGGGGGCCAAGGGGGTGGCGGTCGTCGTTGAGGCGGTCCATACCTGCATGACGATCCGCGGGATCCGCAAGCCGGGAAGCGAGTGTGTCACCTCGGCGATGAAGGGGCTGTTTCGCTCCAACGTCTCCAGCCGGGCCGAGGTGCTGTCGCTGATCTTCGGTCGCCGCTCCTCCTGATGGCCGGGAGCGCCCCATGACGATGTTGGTCGACTTTCTCTGTCGCTTCGGCTTCGGGATGGCCCTCGGGCTTTTGCTGACTCCGGCCCGGCTCGTGCCCCCGGGCTTCTTCCGGGTCAATCTCCTCGTCGTCATGGGGCTGGCAACTTTTGCCGCCCTCCTCGCCCGCGGTGCCTTGCCCGGGGGGGTGTGGATCCTGCCGGCGGCCGCGGCGGTCGTCGCCTGGATGGGAACGGTCCTTTGGCTTGCCCACCGGATCGGTGCCGGCCTGGGCGCTTGCGGGCTCGCCGGGGGGCTCCTGGCGGTGGCCGTCGGGCTGATCGCGATGCTCGTCCCCGCCGGGGGCGGAGCGGAGTTCGGTGGCGTGGGGGCGCCTGTCTGGAAGGTGATCGGCCACCTCCTTTCCGGAGCGATCGTCGGCCTCACCGTCCACGCCATGCTCCTCGGCCACTGGTATCTCAATGCCCCCGGGATGCGCGTCGATGCCCTCCGCCGAATGATCGACGTGGCGCTGCTCGCCTGGCTCCCGCAACTCATCTGCGCCGTCGTGGCGGCCGGCGGCCGTTTCGGGGCGGATTCGCCGGGGGCCGCGCCGGCGGTCCACTCCGCCACTGCCGCCTCGCTCCTCGCCCTCCGCTGGCTGGCCGGGCTGATCGGCCTGCCGATCCTCCTGTGGATGAGCCGCAAAACGCTCGACATCCCCAACACCCAGAGCGCTACCGGTATCCTCTATGTGGCCTGTCTGGCGGCGATCGTCGGCGAACTGGCGGCGCAGCTCCTCGAGGCGTCCGGCTGAAAGTCCCCCGCCCACGGGCTGCCCTCACCACCCACGGATCCCCATATGCAGATCGGATACGAATGCCCGACCTGTTCGGCGCCGGTCCATCTTGTCGACATCGAGACGCTCACCATCCTCGCTTGCCCGCACTGCGGCACCGCCCTCGAGGTGCCGGAGAACGGCTTCGTTGGTGACTCGTCGCGACGGCTCGCCCGGTGCCTCGTCTGCCCGAGCCATGATCTCTTCGTTCGCAAAGACTTCCCGCAGCGGGTCGGTGTGGGGATCGTTGTCGTCGGGCTCCTCGGCAGCTGTGTCGCCTGGGGGATGCGCGAGCTTGTGTGGACGTTCGCGATCCTGTTTGTGACAGCGCTGATCGATCTGCTCCTTTATCTTCTGGTCCCCGACTGCCTTGCCTGCTACCGCTGCGGGGCGCGGTACCGCGGTGCGGGCGCCGACAACTTCGCCCCCTTCGATCTGGAGACCCACGAGCGCCACCGTCAGCAGGTGGCCCGGGTGCGGGAACTGGCGACGCGTCCCCCGACCGGCGGTTGAGTCTGGCAGCGCACGGTGGCAGAAGGGTCGGGGAGGGGATCTGATGGATCAGGAACAGCAGCGGATTGCGGAGGACCTGCGCGGGGTCGTGGCCGGGGAGGTCCTCTGCGACGACGCCTCGCGCGCCCTCTACGCCACCGACGGCAGCCTGTTCGAGGTTTGGCCGCTCGTCGTCGTTCGGCCGCGGAGTGTCGATGATGTGGCGGCCACCGTCCGTTGGGCCGCCGAACGGGGCGTGGCGATCCATCCCCGCGGTGCCGGATCGAGCCTCACCGGCGATGCCCTCGGCCCCGGGGTGGTCGTCGATTGCTCGCGGTACTTGCGGCGGATCGTTGCCACGACCGGCGACACCGTCCGCGTCCAGCCGGGGGTCGTCGGGCTCCAACTCGAGGAGCACCTCGAGCGCCTCGGCCGCACCTTTGGCCCCGACCCGGCGACCGCGGCGGTGACAACGATCGGGGGGATGATCGGTCGCAACACCTCCGGCAGCCGGTTCCTCCGTCACGGCGCGGTGCGCGGGCGGGTCGCGGCGCTCCAGGTCGTGCTCGCCGACGGCACGGTCGTCGAACTCGAGCCGACAGCGCCCCGGCTCTTCCCCGGGGCAGCGGTGGGCGGTCCGGTCGATCCGGCTTCCCGCGTGGCGGGCTTGGCCGTCGGCGTCGACGCGGTGCTCGCCGATTCGGCCGCGGTGATCGCCGCCGGCCAGCCCCCCAACCGGCTCTCGCACGGCGGCTACCGGCTCGACGATCTGCGCCGCGACGGCCTCGTCGATCTGCCGCGGCTGATGTGCGGCGCTGCGGGGACCCTCGGCATCGTCACCGAGGCGACCCTCAAAACAGTGCCGGGCGACACGGCCGTCGCCGTGGCGCTGGTGCTCTTCGACGGTCTCGAGAAGGCGGGGCAGGCGAGCTTGCGGATCTCATCGCTGGGGCCGAGTGCCTGCGACCTGTTCGACAAGCGCCATCTGGCGCTCGCCCGACGCTCGCGCGGCGACTTCGATCTCCTCATCCCACCGGTGGCCGACGCCGGTCTCCTCATCGAATTCAGCGACACCAACCTGACCACCGCCAACGCCCGCCTCGACGACGCGATCCGGCGCCTCCAGGGAGTGAAGCGGTTATGCCTCGACATCCGCCGCGCCGAAGACCCCAGGGATGCGGCGATGTTCTGGGATCTCTCGCGCCGCCTCGTGTCGACGCTCCATGGCGTCCGCGGGGTGTCGCGCCCCGTCCCCTTCATTGAAGACATCGTCGTGCCGCCGGAGACGCTGCCCGACTTCCTCGGTCGTCTCCAGGGCGTGCTCAAGCGCTGTGCGGCTACGGCGATGATTTTCGGGCATGCGGCCCACGGCCAGCTCCATGTCCGCCCGTACGCCAATCCGGGCGATCCCGCCGACCGGGCAGCGCTGGTGCGCCTCGCCGAGGCGGTCTACGCCGAGGTCGTCGCCGTCGGCGGCACGATCGGCGGCGAGCAGGGGCTCGGACTGTCGCGGACGGGATTCTTTGCCCAATACTTTCCCGAGCTGGCCGAGGTGTTCGCGCGGATCAAACAGGTCTTCGATCCAGCCGGCCTGATGAACCCCGGAAAGATCGTCGGCGGCCCCGACGAAGCCGCCTTCCCGTTCCGCGCTCAGGTGCTCGTGCCCCCGGAATCAAGCGCGCCTGCCAGCGCGACTGCCAGCGCGCCGCTAGCGCCGGCGCTGGCGCTCGCGCTGCCGGTGCTCCACTGGCCCGAGCCTGGTGCGGCTGGGGAGGTCGATGCCTGCAACGGCTGCGGCGCCTGCCGGACGCAGGCCGCCGGGAGTCGGATGTGTCCGAGGTACCGCGAGGATCCCGCCGAGGAGGCATCACCGCGGGCGAAGGCGAATCTGTTCGGCGCGTTCCTCGCCGGCCGGCTCGACCCGAAGGCGCTCACCGGCGAGGAGGTCAGGGCGATCGCCGACACCTGCTTCAACTGCCACCAGTGCCGTGTCGATTGTTCCGCCGGCATCGACGTGCCGGCGCTCGTGATGCAACTGAAGGGGGCTTTCGTCGCCGAGAACAGCCTCGGTCTTTCGGCGTGGCTGCTCTCCCGCGTCGACAGCTTGTCGCGGTGGGGGGGGCTCGTGGCCCCGCTGGCCAATGCCGCCCTCGCCGACCCGCGGGCACGCTGGATCCTCGAGAAGACCGTCGGCGTCGCGCAGGGGCGGAAGCTCCCCCGGTTTACCGGCAACCGGACGATGCGTTGGGCGGCACGCCGGGGGCTGACCAGGCCATCGCGCCGCGGTGGTCCCCGCGTTCTCCTCTTCCTCGACACCTACGCCCGGCGCCACGATCCGCTCCTCGTCGAGGCGCTCGTCGCCGTCCTCGAGCGCCACGGTGTCGGCGTCTCCATCGATCCCCGCCAACGAGCCTCGGGCATGCCGCTGGTGGCGGCGGGGGATCTCACGGCGGCGCGGAGGGTGGCGGCCGCCAACATGCGCGTCCTCGCCGACGCCGTGCGCCTCGGCTACCGGATCGTCTGCACGGAGCCCGCCGCGGTGACGGCGATCACCCACGACTACCCGCTGCTGGTCGAGGATGACGACATGGAACGGGTCGTGGCGGCGACGTGCGACGCCAGCAGCTATCTTTGGGAGTTGCACCGCGAAGGGAAGCTGAAGCTCGATTTCGACCCTCTCCCCGCCCGCGTCCTCCACCACACCCCCTGCCATCTGCGGATCCCCGGGCAGATCAGCGCCAGCGAGCACCTCCTTCGGCTCATCCCCGGCCTGACCCTCGACGCCGCCGATCGGGGATGCTCCGGCATGGGGGGAACCTGGGGGCTGCACCACGATCACCACCGCTCGAGCCTCCGCATCGGTCTGGGGTTGGTGTCGGCGATGCGTGGCGGGGGGGTCGACGTCGGCTCTACCGAGTGCAGCGCCTGCCGGTTACAAATGGAGCAGGGAACGACGAAGCCGACGGTCCATCCGGTGAAGCTCCTCGCCAAGGCTTGGCGGCTCCTCCCCGGGCCAGCCGGGCTCGATCCCCTGCTGACCACCGGCAGTGGCCGATTGACAACGAGTTGAGCCGTGCGCACAAGTCCCGGGATGATTCGAACCGCAGAGTCGCCGATGTCTAGCGATCCCACCACGGCCGATCGGCTCCCTCCTTCCGCGACCGGCTCACCGCTGGCCGTCATCTTCTTTGCCGGGATGGCGGAGATCGTCGGGGCGCGTCGGCTGGAGATGCCCTGGAACGGGGGCACGGTGGCCGACCTGCGGCGGGAGCTGGCAACTGCCCGCCCCGCGCTCGGGCCGCTCCTGGCGCGCAGCGCCGTCTGCGTCGCCGGCCGGTATGCCGGCGACGACGTGACGGTCGCCGTCGGTGCCGAGGTGGCGCTGATCCCTCCGGTGAGCGGAGGTTGACGATGCCCGCGCCGCTCCCCACGACGTCGTCTTCGACGGCCCCCGTCCCTGCGACGGTTCCATGTCCCGAAGCGGGGGCGTGCCGGTTCGTTCACGGGCCGATCGACGGCGCGGCCATCCTCGCGGCGGTGGCTGCCCCCGCTGCCGGCGGCAACGTCCTCTTTCTGGGAACGACGCGCGGCGTCACGGCCGACGTGACCACGCGCAGCCTCGACTACGAAGCCCATGAGACGGTCGCGGTGGCGATGCTCGATGGGCTCCGCGCCGAGGCGGTGGCCCGGTTCGGGCTCTGCGGCTGCGCGATCGTCCACCGGCTCGGGCGGGTCGTGGTGGGCGAGGCGAGCATCGCGATCGCCGCCAGCGCTCCCCATCGCCGCGAGGCCTTCGCCGCCACCGAGTGGCTCCTCGAACGGGTCAAGGCGGCGGTGCCGATCTGGAAGTGTGAGGAGGATGGTGAGGGGCGCCGGACGTGGGTTCACCCCGGTGACCTGCGGGGGATCGGGGGGCGCCAATGAACGACACCGGCTCCGCATCCGCCGCCCCCGGGCTCGCTACCCCCTTCGGTGCCGACCGGCTCGTCGATCGCTTCGGCCGGGTCCATACCGACCTGCGTGTCAGCGTCACCGACCGCTGCACGTTGCGGTGCACCTACTGCATGCCGCTCGATGCGGCCTTCAAGCCGCGCGGCGAACTGCTGACGTTCGACGAGTTCGTGCGCGTTGTGGCGGTCGCCGCTGGTCTCGGAATCCGTTCAGTCCGCGTCACCGGTGGAGAGCCGTTGCTGCGGCCCGGCCTCTCCGCGCTCATCGCCCGGCTCGTGGCCCTCCCCGGGATCGGGGAGGTGGCCCTGACGACCAACGGCCTGTTGCTTGAGTCTCAGGCCGCGGGGCTGCGGACGGCCGGTCTCCACCGCCTCAATGTCAGTCTCGACGCACTCGACGACGAGACCTTCCGGCGGATCGCCCGGGCCGACGGACTCGACCGCGTCCTCGCCGGGCTCGGGGCGGCCCGGGAGGCGGGCTTCACCGGGATCCGCGTCAACGCCGTCTCGATCCGCGGGATCACAGAAGCCCAGGCGGTGCCCCTGGCCCGGTTTTGCAGCCGCGAGGGCTTTCATCTGCGGTTCATCGAGTTCATGCCGCTCGATGCGGAATCGGCCTGGTCGGGCGCGCAGGTCCTCACGGGCCAGGAGGTGCGGCGGATCCTCGAGGCCGATCTCGGCCCGCTCGAGCCCGCCCCGAGCGCCGATCCCGGTCAGCCGGCGGTCGACTGGCGCTTCGCTGACGGGAGCCTGGTCGGTTTCATCGACCCTGTCTCGCATCCCTTCTGCGATCGCTGCGACCGGCTCCGGCTCACGGCCGATGGCCAACTCCGCAATTGCCTGTTCTCGACCTCCGAATGGGACGCGCGAGCGCTCCTCCGCGCCGGTGGGGAAAACCTCGACGACCGGCTGGCGCGGCTCCTCCTCGACTGCACCGCCGCCAAAAACGCCGCCCACGGCATCGGCGCACCGGGCTTCGAGCGGCCGGCCCGGGCGATGTACCAGATCGGGGGTTGAGGTGCGATCAGGGAAGCCTCCACGGCGCTATCTCGATCACCCGGCGACATCGTGGCCGAAGCCGGGCTCGGTGCTCGAGGGGATGCTCCATGCCGTCCGCGACATCGGTGCCGCAGCCGGTCGGGGGATCCACGCCGATGCCCGCCGCGCCGATGCCGTCCGCGAGGGGGCCCGGGAGGCAGCGGCCCGGATCGTCGGTGCCGC
This sequence comes from Planctomycetia bacterium, assembly GCA_037147115.1. Taxonomy (GTDB): domain Bacteria; phylum Planctomycetota; class Planctomycetia; order Pirellulales; family UBA1268; genus QWOP01. Next base: position 8,027 of record JBAWVV010000151.1, read on the forward strand.
CGACCCGCGGCGCGTGGCGCTGGTGTCGGGCGCCACGTTCGGGCTCAATGTTGCAATCCACGGGCTCGTCGAGCCTGGATGGCATGTCGTGGCGACCGCGGCCGATCACAACGCCACGCTCCGCCCGCTGCAGTGGCTCGCCGACCGGGGCGTGATCGATCTCGAGGTCGTGCCCTGCGATGCCAGCGGCCTGGTTGACCCGGACGACGTCGCCCGGGCTTGGCGGCCGGCGACGCGGCTGCTCGTCTTCAGCCATGCCTCGAATGTCACCGGGACACTCCAGGACGCGGCGGCGCTCGCCGGCATCGCCCGCGTTCGCGGCGCGATCAGCATCCTCGATGCCGCGCAGACGGCGGGGGTCGTGCCGCTCCCGTCGGGCGACGGGGGGCCTGATGTCGTTGTCGCGGCTGGGCATAAGTGGCTCCAGGGGCCGGAGGGGGGGGCGATCCTGTTTGCCCGTGAGGGGATCGAACCGCGGCCGTTGGTCCAGGGGGGAACCGGCTCAACGAGCGACGACCTGCGGATGCCCACGGACCTCGTCGACCGGCTCGAGGCCGGCACCCCCAATCTCGCGGCCCTGGCAGGCTTGTCGGCGGGGATCGCCTGGGTGGAGCGGCAGGGGATCGGGGCATTGGCGGCCCACGGTCAAGGGCTCGCTTCGGCCTGTCGCTCCGGGCTCGCCGCGCTCCCCGGGGTGCGCCTGCTCGGTACGGGCGGGGGCGAGGGGCCGCCGATTGTCGGTTTCACCGTGGAGGGCTATGATCCCGCCGACATCGCGGTGCTTCTGGAACAGATCGCCGGCGTCCAAGCGCGGGCCGGTCGGCACTGTGCGGGGCTCATCCACCGCCACCTCCCCACGGCGGCGGAAGGGAGCGTCCGCCTCGGCTTCGGTCCCTTCAACATCCCCGACGATGTCCGCGCGGTGATCGCGGCGGTGGCTGCGATCCTCGACATTCCCGACACCGACACCGTTGACCCTTTCCCAAGCCCCACGCAGGTGCCCCGATGGCAGGAGTGAGCAAGGATCTCTGGTATGCCGAGGGCTTGAGCTTCTCCTGCACGCAATGCGGGGATTGCTGCTCCGGCTCCGAGGGCTACGTGTGGGTCAACCAGGCGGAGATCGACGCCATGGCCACCCGCATCGGCCTGACCCCGGCTCTGTTTGAGAAGCGGTATGTGAAGCAGGTCGGGGTGAGGCGGTCGCTCAAGGAGCGGCCCGGCGGCGACTGCGTGCTCCTCGATGAGAAGACGCGGAAGTGCACCGCCTACGAGGAGCGGCCGCGCCAATGCAAGACCTGGCCTTTTTGGGATTCCAACCTCCGCTCCCCTGAAGCGTGGGCAGAGGCGGCTGAAGCCTGCCCGGGGTGCAACCGCGGCGAACTGGTGCCGATTGAGGCGATCAAGCTCCAGGCTTCGAAGATCAAGATCTGAAGGAAGATCAAGATCTGAAGGCCGACGGCGTCGGGCCGGGAACGCGGTAGAGCGCCGTTGATCCCACTCGCCGTGCGCGGAGGGGCGAGGTGGACTGTCGGTTGACGCCCCCAGCACCGTCCGGAGGAAGATCCTCTCCGGAGGAACGTCCGGAGGACATACCCTCTCCGGAGCACCGTCCGGAGGACATACCCTCTCCGGAGCACCGTCCGGAGGACATACCCTCTCCGG